>JAEURB010000476.1 GCA_016788435.1 Anaerolineae bacterium
AGGAAGCCCTGATTCTGCTGCGGCAGAAGACGGAGACTGCGGTGGATGAGTATGCGCGCGGCCTGATCAACCGGGTGCAATTCTACGCACTGTATCAACGCTACAACGAGCAGCGCGCCATCATCGAGAAGCTGATGCAGCGCGACCCCGATGGAAATGCGTGGCGGCAGGTCGTCAGCAATCGCGGGCAAACCGGCTTCCTGCGCGCCCGGCTCGAAGCCCAGCCCGTCAGCTACAGTATCCACGCTACGGAACGGGCCACGCCCCTGCTGACGGGGGGAACGCCGCCGCTGCACACCGTTTTCCCGGCCGAATCAGCGCTGCGGGCCATCTGGGCCATGCCGAACCGCCCGGCTATGGGCCTGGGCCGCAAGGCGCTGCAGCACGAGCGCTGGCTGGTGATGGCGGTGGGCAAGCGGGCCGCCACGCTCGTCATCTATTCGCTGGAGCCGAGCAAGACCCAGGCGCAGCTCCTGCGCGACTTACACCTCGATTTCGAGCGCGCTAACCAACTGGCACTGGAGCGCGGCTGGTTAGCGCCTGAACGGCTAGTCTTTCCTCAGCGCGCGATGTTAGAAGAAGAACTATAGGGCCAAAACTCAGCCCTTCTTCTGTTTGGGGACGGCCTTCATGCGCGTCAGGCTGGTGGCACACACCAACCCGGATGACGTGGCAAAGGCGACGACACCCCGCGTATTGACGCTCAACGGGCCAACCGCCGCGCCAGCGCTAATCGTCACCGGCAGCACCTGCGCGCGCCGTGCGTCGGCCAGCAGATCCACCGCGAACCGCTGGTGCGTCACGCTCAGGTCGGCGCTGGAGTAGGCGCGGATGACATTGGCCTCGAGATCGGTCGTCACCAGCCACTTGCCATCTCCGGAACAGGCCAGCGTCCCCAGCGGATAGGGTGTTTCTGTTCGCAGAACGACATGCCCGGCCGCGTCCACCACCGACAGGCGCTGGCCATCACTGGCGAAGATGCGGCTTCCATCATCGGTGAGGGCAAGTGCCGGGGCCAGTTCATCCAATGGGTGCAGGCCCACCTCGAAGACACCGGTGCGGATGTGCATCTGGTAGAGGTGCAGCCGCCCTTTGCGGTCAAGCAGCGCCACACTGCGCCCGCTGGCGCTGACCGCCACCACCAGTGCGGTCACATCCGGTTCAATCACGAGTGGAAAGAGCTGGCCTTCCGTCTCCAGAGTCAGCGCGCCATCTCCGGCGCGAAACAGGCGCGTTTGGCCATCGCGCGAGGTCATGACGGTCACACGGCCGGCGCGCACCACCGGAAGGATGACATCGCCCGGCGTTTTCAGGCTGGCGACATACGCCCGCCACGGCGGCGACAGGAAATCCACGCCGCCAGGCTCGTCAAAGTGCAGTTCGTCAATTTTCGCCCCGTGCTGAAGGTCGAGCAGGGTCACGCGGCCGGCATGAGTCCAGGCGGCCAGTGCGGCCGGTTTACTCGGCAACAAATCTACCCGGCGGATCGGGCGGTTGGAGAGCAGTGCGCGCCAGGCCATCGCCGGTCAGCTTTGCAGCGACTCGACCCGGATTTGGCCTCGTGGCACGTTGAGGGTGTATTCCAGAGTGAAGGGAGCAGAATCGATGGTGCGGCTTTCCAGCACGTCACCCACAAGATAATTGAACTGTGCTGGGTCGAATTGCGGTTCGATGCCACTGCCGCCGCGATTGAGTTCGAGGCGTGCCGCGACCGATTGCGGGATGAAGAGCGCCAGGTTGCCCGCCGAGGCGGTGAGCGTACCGTTGCTTTCGCCCGCTGGCACCAGCACCGGCTGATAATCGGGCAGCGTGACCACCAGGTCGCCGCTGGCCAGGTCAATATTGAGCCGCTCGAGCGCCACATCGTTCAGGTTGAAGGTCGCATCGCCATCACTGCCGATGTATTCGACATCGAGAGGAATATCAGGCGGCAGTTCAAGCTCCAGCACGCCCCGTCCCAGTTGATCCAGCGCGGGAATACCGTTAGGCCGGGTTTCGGTCATTGTCAGCGTTGCCGAACGATCCGGCGCTTCTTCATACGTGACCGCGACCCAGTTGGCCGAGCTGCCCGTATACTGGCCCTTAACGCTATCCGCTGTCAGCCCGGAGTTCACGTTCACTTCGGTCGTGTTCATCGCCAGGCGGATGCGCAGTAACGACAGGTCAGTGGGAATGGTTTGATTGATGGCCTGCCGGGTGCCGCTGGCGGGCTGAGAGGCGAGGCTCTGATAGGCCACCACGCCGATCACAGCCGTCACAGCCAGCGCGCCGCCCAGCGCGATCAAACCACTAGCCGGCACACGGCCGCGCAGTAGAATCGACAGACCAGCCAGCACCAGCAGCGCCGGCCATGCCCGGTTGATCAAGTCCTGCACGCCGGGAGGGATGACGCCCAATGCGCCAGCCAACAAGTAGACCGCCAGCAGCACGAGCATGAAGCCCGCCAATGGGTAAGTGCGGCGCTGCGGGGTCATGCCGTTCGGCCTCCAAACTGGCGCACGAAAAAGATGGCCGCCAGCCCCACAGCAAGAATTGGCAGATAGAGCGAAACCCCGTCTGACGTGACCAGGCGGCCAGTCAGGTTCAAAGCCCAGAGCAAGGCCGCCCCCAGCAGAATGAGCAGTACAAATACGATGGGTACGCCGCGCCGCGCCAGCACGGCCGATTGCTGAGGCGTAATCCACCACAGCATGAGATAGGCGGCCACAAATGCGCCGCCGCTCACCAGCGCCAAGAGGACGAAAGCGACGCGGACAAGCCAGGCGTTGATGTGGAAATAGCCCGCCATCCCGCCGCATACACCGCCCAGTACCCGATCACTGAAACTTCGCTGCATAGCCCTGAGAAGCTCCGCCCGGCGCAATCGCCAGCGTGAAGGATTCAGGCCATCATGATAGCGTGCCGGCCCATGCCGCGCCAATGGCGCTCGTTCGCCGCCCGGCCCTCGCCCGGCTACAATCAGCGGGGTAACCATGAGGCGAACCATGCGGCGCAGTTTCTTTCTGCTGTGGTGTCTGATTTTTTTCGGAGCGGGAGCAGTGTCGGCCAGCGCCTTACTGCAGGCCGAACAGTGCCATGTACCCGCCGATCAGGTCATCGAAGGCAACCTCTACGTTCTATGTCAGCGGCTGGTGGTGGAGGGCCGCGTCACGGGTGATGTGGTTGGGGCTGCTCTCACCGCCGATATTGACGGGCGGGTGGACGGCAGCGTGACCATGCTGGCGGGCCGCCTCAACGTGCGCGGCATTGTCGGCTCGGATATCTACGTCGCCGGGCCGGTCATTTACCTGCGGCCGGAAGCGCGCCTCTCCTCACCAAGTGCCGATGTCTACACCTTTGCGCTCACCACACAGGTGAACACGCCGATCACCGGAAACGTCAACGGCGCAGGCTATGAACTGCTGATCGGCGCGCCGGTCAGCGGGCACATCAACTTCGCCGGCACCTCGCTCACGATTGATGCTCCGGTGGGAGGAGATGTGGTGGCGTCGGTGGGCAGTTCGACCGATACCTCGCAGCAGCTGCGGACGGTCACGAATTGGATTGAACCGGAACTGGTGCTCGGTGCGCCGGGCCTGACCGTGACCGAAAATGGCGCGATTGGCGGGCGACTAGTCTACAGCAGCCCGAACCCGGGAACGCTGAACGGCCCGGTAGGCGGCGGCGTGACCTACGAGCGCGTCGTCCCCAGCAGCGAACTGGCCGGGAATGGCAGCCTGACCGACGCCGTTGGGGGCTATCTGCAGGCCGTCCTCCGCGACTACGTGGCGACTGTGCTGGTGGGCGTCGTGCTGATCCTCGCATTGCCGCGCGCCGTGCGGTCGTCGCGGCAAGCCATATACCGCAAGCCGCTGCCCAGCTTCAGCGTTGGCTTGATCACGTTCGTGCTGTCGTTTCCGGCCTTCCTGCTGGCGCTCATCATCGGGCTGGCCATTGTGATGCTAATTTCGCTGCTCGGCTTCAGCGACTTCACGATCACGGCCGCCTTCGTCATCGGGCTGCTGGTGGTGGCCGCTGGTGCGCTATTTTACTTCACGGCCGTGCTGGTTAGCCGGGTGGTCGTCGCGGTCACGGTCGCGCGCCCGCTGGCGCGGCGGCTGGGCGTAACGCCGGATAGCCGCGTGGAGCTTCTCGCAGCACTGGCCATCGGCGGGCTGTTTCTGGCGGCCGCTTCGGCACTGCCGGTCGTTGGCATACTGGTCACCGCCCTGATCACCTTCATCGGGCTGGGCGCGATTCTCATTGCGATGCGCCGCACCAATGGCGCGGCGCGGCCCGGATCACCAGCCGGAGATGATGAGTCGCCGCACGCGCCCCCTCCGCCGCGCCTGCTCCCGCGAGGGCCGGGCACGGAAAATCTGCCGGACGGCTTCACCTGGTGGGAGTAACACGCCCAAACCTCATCCCCCGCCCCCTCGAAAGAAACCTCACCCCCTTGTTCCCCTCTCCATTCTGGCAGAGGGGAACAAGGGGGTGAGGTGACAGGGGCAGTTTCACTAGTGCTGATCGCGTGCCGATTGGCCGCGCCTAGAGGTCGTCGAGCTCGCCTTTTTGCAGGGCCAGCTCGAAGGCCCGACCGACCATCAGGATGTACTCGACCCACCCGGCCAGTTGATCGTCGTCCACCTTGTCGGCCGCCCCGTTGAACAAATCAGGCGGAGCATCGGCCATGATTTCGCTTGACAAGCAGGCAATCGCCTGCAGCACGGAGTCACGGGCGGGCGGGGGTTCCTGTTCGAGCAAGCGTTCGTACCAGCGGCTCACAATCGGGTGGACCTGCTCGCACGATGAGCCGCTGCCGAGTTCGCGGTCGGCTAATTCACGGAACTCATCCAGCCACTCCGGCTCGCCCGCATCGTTCCGGTCATCGCTGTTACTCATGGCGGCCTCCCTGTCGAACTCGCCAACTCCAGTGTAGACCGGTTGACGACTCATCACAAGGAAGGCGGCGATGAGGCGTGTATAAGGAATGTGGATGGGCGCCAGAGCGCCCTTCGCGCATGGCCGCGCCCGCCGCCGCCCGGCCTGTTTCGGCCAGCGGCTGGCCACTATAATGCTCACCGGGCTTCGCTCACGAAAGCACGGACTGGATGACGCGAAAACAACAGGTGTTGATCGTCGCTGGCCTGATCATCAGCGCCATCTTCCTGATCCTCGCCTTCCGCAATCTCAATCTTGAGGCGGCGTTGGAGAGCCTGCGCTCCGCCAACCTGTGGCTGGTGCTGGCGGCGGCGGTGTGGTTCATGTTCACCCGCGTCGTCATTTCGCTGCGCTGGCAGTTCCTGCTGCGGGGCATCAAGCGCATCAGGCTGTGGGAGCTGTTTCAGCTCACCTGCATCGGCTACATGGGCAACAACGTCTATCCGCTGCGAGCCGGCGAAATACTGCGCATCTATCTGCTTCAGCGCAACGACCGTATTCCGTTTGCCCAGGGCACGGTCATCACCTTTGCCGAGCGCACCTTTGACGGACTGGTACTGCTGACGTTCGTCGTCGTGTCACTAGCCTTGCTCCAGCTTCCCGACGAATCGCTGCGGGCGATCACCAGCGTGGCCGCGCCGGTCTTCCTGATCGCGCTGCTCGTCTTTCTCACGCTGGCGGCCCGGCCGAACTGGTTTCGCGCGGCCGCCGCCTTCGTGGCCCGCTACCTGCCCCTGCCGCTGCGCGATATCACACTGCACCTGACCGACCAGATTCTCGCCAGTTTGCAAGGACTGCGCACCCCTGCCCTGCTGGCGGGCACAGTCTTTTTCTCGTACCTCACCTGGGCGCTGGAAGCGACCGTCTACTGGATGGTTGCGGTGGCGATGGGCATTGAAACCGGCTACGTCAGCATGCTGCTGGTGGTCGGGGTCGTCAATCTGGCGGGCCTCATCCCGGCTTCACCCGGCCAGTTGGGCGTGTTCGAGTTCTTCACCACGCTCGTCCTCACCACGCTCGGCGTCCCGCGCGATCTGGCCCTCACCTATGCGCTGGTCGTCCACGTCGTGGTTTGGCTGCCAGCGACCGTAATTGGATTCATGTTCCTCATCCGCCAGGGGCTGGGCTGGCGCAGCATCACCGGCGCGCGCGACCTGGAGGAACTCGAAGAAAAGGCGGCAGTCACATGAAAGTTGGAATCATCGGCGCGGGCGTGGCCGGCATGTCGGCGGCCTGGGACTTTCTGAACGCCGGCCATGAAGTGAAACTTTACGAGGCCGAAGCGCGCGTGGGCGGGCTGGCGGCCGGGTTCAAGGACGAAGGCTGGGACTGGGAACTAGAGAAGTTCTATCACCACTGGTTCCAAACCGATGCCGATGTCCTGAAGCTGGCCGGGGAAATGGGCGTGCGGGAAAAGATTCTGTTCCCGCGCCCGAAAACCAGCTTCTGGATTGACGGCAAGATCGTTCGCTCGGAAATCTCACCGTCGGCCATTTTCCTGCCCCTGCCGCTGTGGGCCAAGTTCCGCTTCGGGCTGGGCGGCGTGCGGCTCAAACTGACGCCAAAGTGGCAACCGCTGGAAAAGGTCACGGCGCACGAGTGGATGATCGCCAACATGGGCCAGAAGGGTTACGACACCTTCTTCCGGCCGCTGCTGATCGGAAAGTTTGGCGACGAGTATCAGAAGGTCAACATGGCGTGGATGTGGGCGCGCGTCAAAGCCCGCAGCCTCAGCCTGGGCACGTTCACCGGCGGCTTTCAGGGCTTCCTGGACGAACTGGCGCGCCAGCTTGCCGCCAAGGGCGCGGTCTTCAATATGAATACGCCGGTCAATGCCATCGGCGAACAGGACGGCAAGCCGACGCTGACGGTCAACGGCGAAGTGCAGGTCTTCGACCGCATCCTCGCCACGACTTCGCCCGGCCTGCTGCTCAAACTGGCCCCGGCGCTGCGCGAAACGCCCTACGGCCAGAACGCCGCCGCGCTGCACACGATTGGCGCGGTGTGCGTGGTGCTGGCCACCAAGGAGCAACTGCTGACCGACGGCACGTATTGGCTGAACCTGCCCGCCACCAGCCCGAACAAACGCGAATCGCGCTTCCCGTTCCTGGCGCTGGTCGAGCACACCAACTGGATGGAGCGCGCGCATTACAACGGCGACCGCATCCTGTATCTGGGCGACTATGTCCCGGCCGATCACGAATATTTCAGCCTGAGCGACGCGGAACTGATCGAACGCTTCAGCGCCGTGCTGCCCACCATCAACCCGGACTTTAAGCCCGACTGGATACGCAAGGCGTGGGTCTTCCGCGCGCCTTACGCCCAGCCTGTGCCCTACGTCAATCACAGCCAGCATGTACCTACTATCGAAACGCCGCTCAAGAAAGTTTACTGGGCGAGCATTAATCACGTCTATCCGTGGGATCGCGGCAAGAATTACGCGATTGAACTGGGCCGCCGCGCTGCCGGACTGATGATGGGCCCTTGACCGTGCCGTTCACGATCACCCCACTCGAGGCGACTGACAGCGCCGCTATCGCGCAGTTGGCCGCCTTCCTACCGGATGTATTCCGCGAGATGTCTCCCGGCTACATGGCGACGTTGGGCGAGGCGCTGGAAGAAATCCGTGACTTGCTTCAGCCGGAACACATCAACCTGATCGCCCGCGATGAGGGCGACGTAATCGGCTGGATCGGCGGGCAACCGCTGTACGACGGCCATGTTTACGAACTGCACCCGCTGGCGGTTAGACCTGACCGGCAGCACATCGGCGTTGGCACAGCGCTGGTAGCGGCGCTCGAAGCCGAGGTGGTGGCGCGTGGCGCAGGCACCATCTTTCTCGGCAGCGATGACGAGATGGGCCGCACCAGCGTCAGCGGAATTGACCTCTACCCCAACCCGTTGGAGCACCTCGCTCGCATCGAGGACAAGACCGGCCACCCATTTCGCTTCTATCAGCGCTGCGGATTCGTCCTTATCGGTATCCTGCCGGACGCCAACGGCTTCGGGAAACCCGATCTCTACCTAGCGAAGCGCGTTGGCCCTGCATCTAACGTGGGATAGGCGGAAGCCGAACGCAGGGGGTTGACCCTGCAATCCGCCCGCCTGCACAGGTACACTTACCGTCAGTCAGTTCGCAATGTTGAGGAGCAGCCATGAAGATCATCGTCATGGGCACCGGGTTCGTTGGGCTTACCCACGCCGCCGTGTGCTCGGAATACGGCCATGAGGTTTATGCCTATGACATTGACCAAACACGGCTGGATGCCTACCGGTCGGCCGAACCTGCCCGCATCGAGCACTACGTCAACGAGCCGGGCCTGAGCGCGATCATCAAGGAAAACCAGGGCCGCTATCTGCATTTCACCGATGACCTGGCATCGTGCATCGAGGGGACGGACGCCGTTTTCCTGTGCCTGCCTACCCCGCCGTCGGCCAACGGCTCGTCGAACATGAGCTATTACCTGGACGGCGCGCGCGACCTGGCGAAGCTGCTGGCTACCCGCACTGACCAGCGGCGCGTGGTGGTCATCAACAAGAGCACGGTGCCGATTGGCACCGCCCGCCTGCTGGAAGGCGTGCTGAACGAGGCCGGGGCTGAGAACGTGGGCGTGGCCTCGAATCCCGAATTTCTGCCCGAAGGCGACGCCGTCGAGAAGAGCCGCAAGCCAGACCGCGTGGTGGTGGGCTGCGACACGGAAGCTGATTTCGGCATTCTGCGCCGCATCTACTCGCAGTTCGTCAATCACGTGCGCATCGGCTACATCGAAACGACGCCCGAAACGTCGGAGGCGATCAAGTACGTCGCCAATACGCTGCTGCTCACCTACATCTCGTTCTGGAACGGTGTCGGGGCGCGGCTGGGCGAAACGTTCCCCAACGTGCGAATGGAAGACCTCAAGCGCGGCGTGACCGCCGACTACCGCATCAGCAAGTGGGGCTCGTACGTCTCGAATGGCGCGGGCGGCTCGTGCTTCGGCAAGGACATTCAGTCGCTGATTTACCAGCTCAACGCCAAAGGCCAGAAGACCGACCTGCTTCAGTCGGTTTACAACATCAACGAGTACCAGAAGACCTACCTGATTGACCGGGCGGTGCGCGAAGCCGGGGCGCGCTTCAATCACAAGACAGTCGCACTGCTCGGCCTCGCGTTCAAGCAGCGGACGAATGATATGCGCGATTCTTCGTCGCTCAAGGTGGTCGAGGCGCTGCTGGCGCGCGGCGTGAAGGAGATTCGCGCCTACGACCCGCTGGCGCTGGATGAGGCGAAGAAGTTCTTCGACCCCGAAAACAACCATCTGTTCGAGAAGATCACCTATCACAAGGACGTACGCTCGGCGCTTTCGGGCAGCGATATGCTCTTCATCAGCACCGACTGGGAGGAGTTCCGGGGCCTGTCGCGCACTATCGAAGACTGCGTGAAGCCGCCGTATCTGGTGATGGACGGCCGCCGTATGATCCCGGACTACGACGAACTGGTGAAGAAGGGCTACAGCTTCATCTCGGTGGGCGGGCATCATTTGGCTGGCGCACCGGCCGCCGAAGCCCCCGTGCCGGAAAAAGCGCGGGTGAAGGCCTGATCCTTCGAATCATCTGATTTCCGAACGAGGGCAAGCACGGTCTTGCCCTCGTTTGATTCATAGGGCGGGGCATCGAGTTAGCGGTCCACAAGCCCGGCGCAATCGGGCTAAAATGGAAGCGTGCGCCGCAACCAGTTTGAGCGGCAGGAGCGGTGAATCTGATGGGAAACGGACTGCTGATCCTGAGCCTGGTACTGGTGCTGGCCGGTGTTACGGGCGTGCTGCTGGGCAAATGGTCCATTACCATGCCCATCATCTTCGTCGCGGCCGGCGCAATTCTAAGCGCCACAGGCGTCCTCACATTCAGCCCCAACAACGAAGCCGTTCGCACGCTGACGGAAGCCACCCTTGTGCTGCTCCTCTTCGCCGATGCTTCGACGCTGAACGCGAAGAAAGTGCGTGAGGATGCCAGCCTGCCGGGGCGCTTACTCGGTATCGGCTTGCCACTCACGATCGCGCTGGGCGCGCTGATCGCCTGGCTGTTCTTTCCGGCCGATGGTCTTGGCTTCGCCTTGCTCATTGCCACCATCCTCGCTCCTACTGACGCGGCGCTCGGCCTGCCCATCTTCGTCAACCGCAGCGTACCCGTCCGCATTCGCCGCGCGCTGAACGTGGAGAGCGGCCTCAACGACGGCCTCGCCACGCCCTTCATCACCCTCTTCATCGCCCTTGCCGTCTCTCAGGAAGCGGCGTCGCAGGGTGGCTGGCTGCTATCGGCCCTGCTTCAGATTCTGCTGGCGGCTGGCGCTGGCATCGCCGTGGGTGCAATCGGCGGCAAGCTACTGGTGTGGGCGCGCGCCCGCGATTGGACGGAAGGCGCGCCGCTGCAATTTGCCGTGCTGGGGCTGGCTTTCGCCGCCTATCTCGGTTCGATTGCCGTTGGCGGTAACGGCTTCGTCGCAGCATTTGTTGGCGGCATCAGTTTCCGCTGGGCCAGCCGCGGCAAGCTGACCGAAGCGGCCGAATACACTGAAACGACGGGGACACTGCTTTCGCTGTTCGTATGGGTCATCTTCGGCGCGGTGTTCGTCACGCCCTTCGTCTTTCAGCAGTTCGACCTGAAGATCATCGTCTACGCAGTTCTCAGCCTCACGATCATCCGCATGATCCCGGTTTATCTGGCGCTGCGCGGAACCGGCCTGCGCAGTGACACCCGGCTGATCATGGGCTGGTTCGGGCCGCGCGGCCTGGCGTCGGTGATCTTCAGCCTGATGGCAATCGAAGCGCTGGAAGGCGCTGGCAAGGAAACCCACCTGCTCGCCTCAATCGCGGCGTGGACAATTTTACTCAGCGTGCTGGCGCATGGTCTGTCGGCCAAGCCGCTGGCTGCCTGGTTTGCGCGCCGCCTGCCTGCCGAAGCGGATATCCCGGAACGGAAGACTCTGTCCGAGATCCATCACCGGGCGGCGTTGGGAATCACGGCGAAACAGGCAGCCGAAGCGCCGGACCATTCGTAAGAATCGGGCCGCCTCATCCTGTTCCATCCTCAACTGAGTGCGGCCAGGGGGCTGAGGTTCGCCAATTCCGCCCGCGCTAACCTCTTTCCAATAACAGGATGGTACAGTCAGTGTGCCCGGAGAGGCTTGAAGTCAAACCAGCCCCGCACCACAGGAGACGCAGATGAGTAAAGTGTCGCGGCACGTCCTGCAGAACGGCATGGTCGTGCTGCTGAAGGAAGTGCATAACGCCCCGCTGATCAGTTGGTGGGTGCTGTACCGAGTCGGCAGCCGTAATGAACCGACCGGCCGAACTGGAGTCAGCCATTGGGTCGAACACATGCTGTTCAAGGGAACCGAGGCGTTCCCGGCGGGATACCTCGACAAGGCGATTGACCGTGAGGGCGGCACCTGGAACGCCCAGACCTTCCTCGATTACACGGCCTACTACGAAACGCTGCCCGCCAGCAAAGTTGACCTGGCGCTGCGCCTGGAGGCCGACCGGATGGTGAACGCCCGCTTCGACCCCGAAGAAGTGGATTCTGAGCGCACGGTCATCATCTCGGAACGGCAGGGCGCGGAGAACTCGCCGCTGTTCTGGCTCGGCGAGGAGATGAGCGCCGCCGCATTCCGCGTGCATGGTTATCACCACGAGATCATCGGCGACATGACCGACCTCGAAACGATGACGCGCGATGACCTCTATAACCACTATCGCCGCCACTACATGCCCAACAACGCCATCGCGGTGGCGGTGGGCAGCTTTGACACGGCGGAGATGCTCGAACAGATCCGCGCGATCTACGAGCCGATCCCGGCCGGTGACCTGCCTGAGCTGTTCATGCGCCCCGAACCGCCACAGCAGGGTGAGCGCCGCGTGCGCGTCGAACGGCCCGGCGGCAGCGCCTACGTGGACGTCAGCTTTCACGCCCCCGCGGCTACCGACCCTGACTGGTTCGCGCTGTCGGTTTTCAACAGCGTCCTCACCGGCCCGAGCAGCCTGGGCGGGGGCGGCATTGATAACAAGACCAGCCGCCTGTACCGCGCACTGGTTGAAACCGGGCTGGCCGCCAACGTGGATGGCAGCCTGATGCCGACGATTGACCCGCATCTGTACGGCGTGACGGCGACCGTGCGCGATGGCCGCACGCCAGAAGAAGTCGAGGCGGTTATCCTGCGCGAGATCGAGCGCGCCTGCGCTGGTGACATCACGGCGGACGAGATCGCCCGCGCCAAGAAACAGGCCCGCGCGCTGTTCGCCTACAGCACCGAGCGCGTGACGATGCAGGCCTTCTGGCTGGCCTTCTCCGAGAACTTCAGCAGCTTCGAGTGGTTCGAGGACTACGTCGGCGCGCTGGAGCGGGTGACGCTGGAAGACGTGCTGGCCGCCGCCAACAAGTATC
>JAEURB010000504.1 GCA_016788435.1 Anaerolineae bacterium
CTTTGTGATGCTGGTGCTGTTCGTCGGCGCGCTGCTGGTCATGCAGTTCACGCCCTACGGGCGCGCGATGTACGCCATCGGCGGCAACTATCAGGCGAGTAAACTGGCCGGGCTGGCGGTGCGCCGCTACCGGATGATCGCCTATACGCTCTCCGGTCTGAGCGCCGGCGTCGCCTCCGTCCTCCTGACCTCACGCCTCTACGCTGCCGACCCGCGCGCGGCCACGGGCATGGAGCTCACCGTGATCACCGCCGCCGTGCTGGGCGGCATTAGTCTGGCGGGTGGCAAAGGGACGCTGATCGGCACGACACTCGGGGTGCTCATCCTCTCCGCGCTGCTGAACGGCATGAAGCTGTTGAGCACATCGACTGATGCGCAAAACATCGCGTTGGGACTCGTGCTGCTGCTGGCGGTCGGGCTGGATCAACTGCGCCAGCGCAACGTCAACCTGCTGCGCTTTGTGCGCTCTAACCGCCTCGTGCCTGAAACAACCGCAGCTTCTCAGCCGAAGGTGGCTAAACCGTGACTGCCCCACTCCCCGATGTGACGCGTTTTCTGATCGATTTCAACGTGCATGCCGTGGCGGCGGCGCTCGGTTTGCCGATCCCGGCAGAAGCCGAGGCATTGCTGTACGGCGTGGCGGCCACCGACCTCGCGGCGTATCAAGCGGAAATCGATGCCGAGCTCGCGCAGACCGCGCAGGCGTTTCACGCGCACCGTGGCATCACGGCGCTCAGCAAGCTACTCCCGTCCGGCCAGCGCGTGCTGTGCATCGGCGACTCCATCACCACCTACCGCCGCAGTTATGCGCGTCTGCTCGAACACCTGCTCGCGTCCCACGGCATCGACGTGGTGAATCGCGGCTTTTCCGGCTACACGTCGACACATGGACTCGAACTGACCTACACCCAGTTCCTAAGTCTGCAACCCGATCTGGTGTTCATCAAATACGGCGTCAACGACTGCAAGCAGTTCGGCGGCGAGCAGACGCTGGTCAGCCGCGCCGAGTATGAGCGCAACCTCACGCGCATCATCGCCGCGTTTCGACAACACACGCAGGCGCGGATTGTGGTGCTGACGCCGACGCCCGTGGTCGAAGGGGTGGTCAACGCGAACCCGGATATTCAAGCGATGCGGCTCGTATGGAGCAACGCTGTCCTGCAGCAGTTTGCGGATGCAGCGCTCACTGCCGCGCTGCAAGCCGGAGTACTCGGCATCGATCTATGGCCTGCGTTTGGACCAGTCCCGGACGCCGCGCTGTACTGCGCCGATGGACTGCACCCCAATGCCGCTGGTCAGACGCGCCTGCTGGCCCACGTGCTTGAACGTATTTCCGACTATTTACAACAAGGATAGCTTATGGCGATCAAAGCGAAAATCGGCGTTTTCGGGATCGGATTGGCGGCCTACTGGCCGCAGTTTGACGGTCTGAAGGAACGGCTCGAAGGGTATCAGCGGGATGTGGAAGCGAACATCGCCGCGCTGGGCGCTGAAGTGATTTCCGCCGGGTTGGTCGACAACGCGCCCGGTGCCCAACAGGCCGGTGATTTGTTTGCCAGCCACAATGTGGATCTGATCGTGTGCTACGTGGGCACCTATGCCACCTCGTCGCAGGTGCTGCCGGCTGTGCAGCGGCGTAAAGCCCCGGTGTTAATCCTGAACTTGCAGCCGACTCCCGCCCTCAACTACCTCGATACGGATACCGCGGAATGGCTGGCGAACTGCTGCACCTGCTGTGTGCCCGAAATCTCCAACGCCTTCGCGCGCAGTCGAATTCAGTTCAATGTGGTGACCGGGCTGCTGCATCCCGTTGCAGGCTACGCCGCGCAGTATCACGAACGGGCGTGGCGCGAGATTGCCGAATGGATCGACGCCGCCAGCGTGATGCGAGAATTGTCCTACAGCCGCATTGGTTTCCTCGGGCACACGTACCCCGGCATGCTCGATATGTACTCCGATTTCACCATGCATCACGGACAGCTCGGCGCGCATATCGAAGTGCTGGAAATGGATGATCTGCATCAGCGCGTGAGTGCTGCCACTGAAGGCGAAATCAACGCCAAGATCGACGAGATTCGCGGCGTCTTCAATATCGTTGGGCGCGGACGTGACAAGATTTCGCAGGATGTCACCCCAGAGGCGCTGCACTGGGTGGCGCAAGTGGCCGTCGGCCTCGATAAGCTGACCCGGGATTTCAACCTCAACGGGCTGACCTACTACTATCGTGGGCTGGATGGCAACCCGAATGAAGAACTCGGCGCGAGTGTCATCATCGGCAATTCCCTCCTCACCGGGCGGGGCATCCCGGCGTCGGGCGAAGGCGATCTCAAAACCTGCATCGCCATGCTGATCATGGATCGTTTGAAGGCGGGCGGGTCATATACTGAATTCTATGCGCTCGACTTCAACGAGGATTTTATCCTCATGGGGCACGATGGCCCCGGCCATGTGGCGATTGCCGATGGGAAACCCGTTCTGCGCGGCCTGGGCTTGTATCACGGCAAGCGTGGCTATGGGCTGTCGGTCGAAATGAAAGTGAAAATGGGGCCGATCACCATTCTCGGGCTGACCCAGACTGCCGAAGGGAAGTTGAAGATGCTGGCCGCCGAAGGAGTCTCAATCCCCGGTGATACCATGCAGATCGGGAATACGAACTCGCGCCTCAAGTTCGGCCTCGACC
>JAEURB010000028.1 GCA_016788435.1 Anaerolineae bacterium
GGGGCCGGGGGTGAGGTTTCGTTTGAGAGGGGCAGGGGGGAGGTTTCGTTTGAGGGGGTAAGGGGGAGGTCGCACCCACTCACCCGCATGTTTCGCGCTTGACTCTCACGTTCCGTTATCCTTTACGATGCTGGTGTACGAAGGAGTTGAGGAAAGCCGTGTATACCGTCCGGAAGTTGTCCCGCCTCACCGGCATCACCGTGCGCACGCTGCACTACTACGACGAGATCGGGCTGCTCAAGCCCACCTCCATCGGCGAGAACGGCTACCGCTACTACGGCGAGGACGCGCTCTTCCGTCTGCAGCAGATCCTGTTCTTCCGCGAGATGGACCTGGGCTTGCAGGCGATCAGGGACATTCTGGACGAATCGGGCTTCGACCAGGCGGTGGCGCTGAAGGCCCATCGGGGCGCCCTGCAAGCGAGGATCGGCCGGCTCAACGCCCTCGTACAAACGATTGACGCCACGCTCAGGCATCTGGAAGAAGGGACAACGATGAGTAGTCAGGACATGTTTGCCGGCTTCAGCGAGGAGCAGCAGGCCGCCTACGCCAGGGAGGCCGAGGAACTCTACGACCCCGAACTCGTGCGCGAGTCCAACCGGCGCTGGAAGAGCTATTCGAAGGAGGAACAGCAGGCGCTGATGCAGGAGACGGGGCAGGTCTACACCGATCTGGCCGCGCTGTCGGGCCGCGACGCCACCGACCCCGCCGTGCAGGCGGTGATGGCCCGCTGGCATCAAAGCATCCGCCGCTTCTACGAGCCAACGCCGGAAATCCTGCGCGGGCTGGGCGACCTGTACAATCAGGATGCGCGCTTCACGGCCTTCTTCGACCGTGTACAGCCGGGCCTCGCCGTCTACATGCAGCGCGCCATCAACGTGTACGTGGATGGACTCGAAAGCAAGTAGCGAGTGACGGGTTACGAGTGAGGAATGCTTGTCAGCCCTCATTTCGTAACCCGTCACTCGCCGCTCGTAACTATTTCCTGCTCTGGCGGGTCGCCTCGAACAGCAGTACGCCGCACGCGATGGCCGCGTTGAGCGACTCGGTGCGGCCGGCCATCGGGATGAACACACGCTCGGTGGCCAGCGCGGCGGCCTGCGGGCTGGCTCCATGCGCCTCGCTGCCAATGATCAGCGCCCACGGCCGTGACCAGTCCGCCCGGTCATAGGGAGCATCGCCAGTCATATCAGCCAGCCGAACGTGCAGGCCGCGCAGCGCCACTTCCAGCCGGGGCCACGGGGCATCGAGCACCGGCACGCGGAAATGTGCGCCCATTCCCGCCCGCAGCGCCTTCGGGTTGTAGGCATCGGCGCAGCCCGGTGCCAGCAGCACGGCATCTACCCCGGCGGCGGCGGCCGTGCGCAGCATCGTACCGAGATTGCCGGGGTCGGCGATCGCGTCAAGGACGAGGACGCGGGTGAGCGGGGCCGGCAGCGGCGGCGGCTGAATCGGGAATACGCCGACCGCGCCCTGCGGCGTTTCGGTGAGGCTGACATGGCGCAGTACTTCCGCCGTGGCCGGGATGCACAGCTTTTCCGGCGCGTGCAGTTCGGCCAGTTCAACCGCCTCGGGATCGAACAGGATGTAATCGGGGCGCTGCCCGGCCGCCACCGCGTCGCGGATCAGGCGGATGCCTTCCAGCGCCATGCGGCCTTCGCTGCGCCGGGCCTTGGCCTGCGTTTGCAGCGCATGCGCCAGCTTGACTTTCTCGTTGGTGAGGGAAGCGATCACGGGAACTCCAGTGCTGTA
>JAEURB010000054.1 GCA_016788435.1 Anaerolineae bacterium
CTGGCGTGGATGGGACACTGTTGACCGGCGACCTGTACGCGCATGTCAACGACGCGACACGCTACCCGGCGGCGTTGCTCGTCAATCTGGATCGCACGGCATGGGGTGACTTCCCGCTGCAGCTGCGCGACGGCGGCTTCACCGTGCTTTCGATGGATTTTCGCCACGGCCACCCGGTGGATGACCTGTTGGCGATGGTAGCGGCGTTCGGTCAGATTGATGTGGTAGACCCTGGCCGGATACTGATCATCGGCGCGGAAGATGCGGCGAGCGGCGCGCTCGGCGGCTGCGCGGCGGGCGTACCAATGGATGCGCTGGGCCTTATCAGCCCAACATCCTCCCCGCCAGGCGCGGCCATTCAGTGCAGCAAGCCTTTGCTGATGGTCGCCGCGCCATCCGATTCGACCTATGCAGTGGTGCAGCAGATTCAGGCCGAGTCGCGCAGTTCCGTGACGGTCATTGATGCGACGGGCGGCGCGCGCGGGGCCTCGGCACTGGCCAATGATGACGCGCTGGCGGCACAGGTGATCGGTTGGGCGCAAGAGGCAGTTAGGCGGGTGTAATGAGCGGAGATTTCGTTGGCGTTACCAATGACTCGGTGTATTGGGCGGCGAGGCGCACGTAGTCCGCACACGCATCCCCGTCTGGCTGCTCGAACGGGCGCGCCGGTTTGGGGCCAGCGAGGCCGATATATTGCGCGACTACCCTACCTTACGCGCCGAAGATCTGGCGAATGCCTGGGCCTATGCCCGCGTAAATGCCAAGGAAATTGAGCAGGCGATCACCGGCAACGAAGCAAACTAATCGCGCACATTCGCTTCCATTTCAACTTTCAACTCGCAACTTTCAACTCCCCTCCACCCACACCAACTCCCGCTCGAACTCGGCGGCGAAGGACTCGGCGAAGCGGTAATAGGCCTCGGCCTCATCCACCGGGCCACCGAGCAGATCGGCCAGCCGCGTCACGCCCTTGTCCTGGATGCCGCAGGGGACGATGCCCGCGAAGTCAGTCAAATCGGTGTTCAGGTTGAGCGCGCTGCCGTGCTTGGTGATCGCCTTGACGTTGACGCGCACACCGATGGCCGCGATCTTGGCCTCTCCAGCGGGCGTTTGCACCCATACGCCGGTCAGCCCCCTGATCGTCCCCGCCTCGACGCCATAAGACGCCAGCATGGCGATGAGGGCGCGTTCCAGGGCGCGCACATAACCGACGACATTGGCATGCATCTGGCCAGGCATACGCAGCAATTGCAGGATCGGATAGGCGACCAGTTGGCCGGGGCCGTGATAGGTCACATCGCCGCCCCGATCAATATGCACGAGTTCGATTTTGCGCCGGGCACGTTCGGCCTCGTCCCACAGCACATTCTCAGCGGTAGCGGCGCTGCCGAGCGTGAAGACGGGCGGGTGCTCAAGCAGCAGCAGGCGATCGGGCGCGCCCGCCGCCCGTTCGGCGACGAGCCGTTCCTGCAGCGCCAGCGCTTCGGCATACGGCACGCGACCCAGTGACCAGACTTCGCAGGGGATCATTTCGAGTCGTCAACGAATGGATTTACCACAGAGGCGCAAGGACCACAGAGCCTTTTCACCATCCTCTCCGTGGCCTCCGTGCCTCTGGGGTGAAGCCATGGGCGGTGGTTCTGTTCTTCTCTTTCAACTCATTTGAGTGCCAGCGCCGAGATCGTCACCGTCATCGGGTCGAGTTCGGCGTCGGGGCCCAGCGCGCGGGCATCCAACTCGCCAGCCATCAGGCGCAGGGTACGGTAGCCTTCGCGGTGCGCCCAATCGCTGAGGGCAGTCACGGTTTGCGGTTGCAGGCTCTTGGGCGACCACATCGAGATATCTACCGTGCGCGGCGCGAACATCTGCTGGCGGCAATAGACGATGACCTCCTGTCCGCTGGCCGACAGGCGCAGGCGGTGGGCGCGGCGCTGGGCCAGTTCTGGCATGGTGTCGAACAAACGCTCAACCTGCGTCTCCCAGGCGTAGCGCGGGCTGGTATCACGGCCAGCTGGCATCGCCCAGCCATTGATGGCCGCCGAATCGGTATGTGGCAGTTCCACCGCGCGGTAGAAACCCTGGCCGGTGCGGGCAGTCAGCGCGTAGCGTTGGAGCGTGAAGACCGGCTCACCCTCGCGCCGGGACAGCGCCGCCGTCGCTTCCTCACCCAGCGCCGTGCTGGCCGTTAGCTTGAACAGCTTGCGGGCGCGGGCGGCCATGACCATCGCATCGAGCAGCGCATCCTCCGTTTCGGCGTCGGGCGCAACCAGATAGCCGACGTGCAAATGCGGCCCGAACGGATCGGCTTCCTGATTGGGAAAAGCCTCGACGTAACCGAAGACCTGTCCGCCGTGTTCAGCGACCATCGGCACGCCCGCCCCCAGCAGCAAATTGTTGAGGAAGACCGCCCCGGTTTCGACCGTCATCCACGCGCCACCATGCAGCCAGCGTTCGTAAACCGACAGCGCCTCGTAGTCCACATCTTCGACGCGGCCATCCTCACACAGGCGCTGCCAGGTGGCGATGCGGTTGCGAAACAAGGCGCTGATGGCGCGGGTGTCGTCGAGAATGGCGGGGCGGATTTGCATGAGGAGCCTCAATTGAAAGTTGAAGGTTGAACGTTGAAAGATGAAAGGTCGTGTGTGGGGATTACATTGAAACGGGCAGAGGACGATATCTAAAGCGTCCAGCCCGCCCTTTCAACTCTGAACTTTCAACTTTCAACTCACTGGATCATACCCCAACTTCGGGCGCTGGCGGCAGACAAGTGGACTACGGGCCTATAATCAGGGGCAGTTCGCCGCCTCGCGCCGGAGGTTCTGACCGATCATGTCTCGCACGCCGCGCCGCCGCATCGCCAACCCACCAATCACCGACCCCGCCGCCTGGGAAGCCCCCGGCTATCTTGGCCTGCTGGCCGTGGACATCGGTAACACGAACCTGACACTCGGCCTGTGGCAGAACGGCCAATGGGCGATGCACTGGCGGGCGCGCACGGTGCACGAGAAGATGCCGGACGAGTACGCTGTGCTGATGCGAAACTTCCTGCATGGGGCGGGCCTGCGCCGCCGCGCCGTCAACGCGATGATCCTCTCCAGCGTGGTGCCGGCGCTGACGGGGACGTGGGTTGAGCTGGCGCAGCGCTACTTCGAGCTGGAGCCAGTGGTGGTGACGCACCGCACGGACACCGGAATTCGCGTGGCGATTGACCAGCCGGAGCAGGCGGGCGCGGACCGCATCGTCAACGCAGCGGCGGCCTTCGCGCTGTACGGTGGCGCGGCCATCGTCGTGGATTTCGGCACGGCAACGACCTTCGACATCCTCACTTCTGATGGCGCATACCGGGGCGGCGCGATTCTGCCCGGTATCGGCATCTCGCACGACGCGCTGGTCTCGCGGGCGGCCCGCCTGCACAAGGTGGATCTCGAACCGCCGCCGTCGCCCATCGGTACGAATACCATCCACGCCATGCAGTCCGGCCTGTTCTGGGGCTATATCGCGCTGATCGAGGGGATGGTGGTGCGGCTGAAGGCGGCCATGCGTGACCAGTTCGGCGAGACGGATGTGCGCGTGATCGGCACGGGCGGCCTGTCGGCGCTGTTCGAGCAGCACACGAGCGCAATTGATCTCAGCGCGCCTGAATTGACGCTGGATGGGCTAAGGCTGATTTGGGAGCGGGTGAATAAGTGAACCGAAGCTGATGGCCAGAGAAATATGGACAAGCTGAGCAAACAGCGGCGCAGCCGCAATATGGCTCGTATCAGGAGCGCGAATACTGCCCCTGAACTGGCAGTCCGGCGTGAACTGCGGTCTATGCGCGTTGGCTACCGGATTCATGACAAGCGGTTACCTGGCCGGCCGGACATTGTCATGTGGGGCCGGAAGAAGGCCATCTTCGTGCATGGCTGTTTCTGGCATCAGCACGAAGGTTGTATTGATGGGCGGCGGCCGCAAACCAGACGTGAATACTGGGATACGAAGCTCGACAGGAATGTTGCGCGCGATGAGCAGCATTTGCGGCAACTGGCAGAGATGGGCTGGGATGTGCTTGTCGTATGGGATTGCCAGACGCGGGACGAGCCGAAGCTAAAACGTACCTTGGCGCAGTATCTCGATCTTGAGGGAAAGCGCGCTATTTCACGTCCTTGAATTTCGTCCTGAGCCATTCCAGGACAGCAAGCTGATCTTCACGTGGGGCTTTTCTTAGCTGGGCAAGGAGGTGAATCTGATCGGGTTTAGGCGGCGCGATATTTTGCAGACCCTCGTTACAATTCGAGCACAACGCGCGCAAGTTGGAAGGCGTATCGTCGCCACCTTTCGACTTGTCAATGACGTGACCCATCGTCAGCCGGATAGTACGGCTGGGGTGATAAGGATCGGGATCACCCGCCGCAGCCCCGCACATCTGGCAGGTGTAGCCGTTGCGTTCCAGTACCAGCGCGCGAGTCTCCTTTGAGATTTCACGCGCGAACGCGGGCCGGCGCTTCAGGGATTCAAGGATATATTCACCGGGCTTCAGATCCGCGCGATCATTATGCGAGAGTATCGCATAGCCTTCTTCGTCCCGAAGCTCCCTCAGACGCCGCCCCCATTCACTGGCATTGTTACCCGCCGCACGGATTTGGTCGCTGGTGACAACTTGCCCGACATTAGATTCCAGAAACTGCCGGATGCCTGCTTTTAAGCCTTGTTTACGCGTCATCCGAAAACGCTCTCAAGGCTTGGCAGCGTCAGGGTAGTATTCGCCCCGGATAGCGCACGGCATATTTCCTTACCAACAGCCCGTGCAACAGGGGGTGGAAATGCATTCCCGATCTGTTTGTAGACGGCCGTCTTCCCACCGGAGAACTTCCACGAATCCGGAAATCCCTGAATCCGGGCCGCCATTTGTGTTGTCAACCGGGGGACGTGGTCTTTGGGCAACCAGTCTCCCGGCGGCTCATCCGCCACGCCCCTGCCATCAACGCCCAGTTCCAGCCACTTTTGCCGCGCGCGTGTGGGCCCAAGGTCGGCCCCGCCATGTTTCTTCGAACCACCTACCAGTGTCGGGGCGATTCCCGATGCACCGTTCTTCCAATCTTCAGCACCGGGCCAACCCCGGCTTGCCATCAGGCCGCCTATCGTTTCCCCGACACCTGCACGTTGACTCAACGGGACGGGCCACTGGAATTCGGTATGGAGATCCTTTCTAATTCCCACACAGATAAAACGTGGGCGAAGTTGCGGCACACCATAATCGGCCGAGTTCAACACCCGCCATTCGATGGCATACCCCAGGTCAGCAGCATTCATCAAAATGCGCGACCGGTATGAATCAAACTTGGAGGAGGCGAACCCTGGCACATTTTCGATCAGAAAAGCCTTTGGGCGAGCCAAGGCCAATATCCGAAGGTAAGCAGGGAATAAATCACGCTCATCGTCGTGCCCAAGCTGCTTGCCCGCGATTGAGAAGGGTGGGCAAGGGATACCACCAGCGAGAAGATCAATCCCTTCGAGGTTGCGTCCGACCATCTCATTCACATCACCAAGCTGAACCTTCCAGGATGGGCGATTGAGCAGAACAGTAGAGACCGCATGCCTGTCAATATCAATCCCATAAACATGCTCAAAGCCAGCTTGTTCCAAGCCAATCGCCTGCCCGCCAGCACCGATGCATATTTCCGCTACCGTCAGTTGTGCCATAGAGAACCCCACGTACAAGCCAGGCCGAGCGCACCACATAGCCACTTTTGAGTTTCTCTCTCATGTTACTGCAACGCCACCTCCAGTACCATTTCGGCGCTCGTTTCAAACCGGGCGACAAGCACAGCGGAGGCCGCAAACGACCTCCGCCGCTTGCCGCGAAACAGCGTGAGCGTACCCTATCCCACCCGTCCGCCACCCTACATGGCCTCCAGCATTTGCCGGATGGCGGCCACGATCACCTCCGGTTGTTCGCGCTGAATGAAATGGCCGCTGGTCTCCACCAGGATGTGCGTTGCATTCGATGACTGCGCAAGTATTTCCCGGTGCATTTCCCGCCACAGCGCCTGAAGCTGCCCGGCCGACTGCTGCCCGGCAGGTGTGGGTGGGGCGTCACGCAGATATGCGCCCGTGGTCAGCACAATCATCGGGAGCGCGCCGAGCGTGTCAATCGCGTGCGCCTGCGCCTGGCTCGCCACCAGATCAACGCCCTCGACATTTTTAGCGGGGTCACGCCAGCCGGCCGTCCAGAAGCGGCGCATCTGCGTCAGCGAGGCTGGCTCACTTGAAGATGGGGGAAAGAACAACGGCCCCGTTCGCTCGAATTGATCCTCGTGCAGCGGGTCAACCAGCACCAGCCCGGCGACGTCTTGCGAATACTGATGCGCGTACAACCGCACGATCAGGCCGCCGAGCGAATGGCCCACCAGCACGACCGGGCGCGAGATCGCCGCGTTCACCAGCAGCGCGAGCAGATCAGCAGCCAGATCCCCGGCCGTGCGCGGCATAGGAGCCGGATCGCTCGCCCCGCGATTGGCGCGGTCATAGCGGCAGACGGAAGTCCACCGGCTGACTTCCTGAAAAATGGGTTCCCACTCCTCGGCCCCGGCTCCCAGCCCAGTCTCGAAGACGACGACTGGCGCACCACTTCCTGCACGGGTCAGGGCCAAGCGGCGTCCGGCGGCATCTACGGGTATCCTGTCGGTGGTGTTCGGCACTCCGGCGCTCTTCAGTCTTCCGCTTCGTCCACTGCAACTCGACCTGGTAGAAGGGTGGCAGAATCGGCCGCCCTTTGCAACCCGGCCAGCGCAGACTACGTAAATCTGTACGAATGACGGAAAGCAGGAGTAGCTGATTGTGGGCATCGAACTGTATTGGGACAACGACGAACAGACGGTCATGCTGACCGAGGTACAGGGCGAGTGGACGTGGGACGACCTGTACGACGCGCTGCACAAGGTCAAGCGTATATCCGACAAGTCGCCGGTGGTGCTGGGTGCGATTATAGACCTGACGCATGGCGCGGCGTTTCCCGGCGGGTCGCCGTTTTCGGCCACGGCTCAGGGGCATGGCAAGCGTGTCATCAAGATGGGCGAGGGAGGCAAAGGCCCGATTGCAGTCGTCGGCGCTGCGCCGTTCTTCCGCAAAGCCTTCGGCATGCTGCTATCGCTCGACCCTCAGAAGCTCAGCCACATCACCTTTGTGGACACCGTCGAGGACGCCGAAGCTTTCATGGCCACCCAGGAATTCCCAGCCAAACAGCACGTCGTGTAGGGATTGATGGGCCGGACTTTCGGCCCGGATGTACAAAGAGCGCAAAGGGGTTGAGACCATGCCTCTTTGCGCTCTTCGCGTTGCTTTCGCAGCGGCGCGATCTGCTGACTCTGAGCCCAAAAGGTCCTGCACATTCCATCTATCGTAAATTCGCATAGACTACAAGAGTCGTTCGTCACCTTCCGATTGGACGAGCTTGCATGGCCATGCTGAATGACTTTTCGCCTAAATCCATCATCCCCGCGATTGATGATGGCCTTGCAGCGTACCGATCCGCCTATGCAGACGGGCCAGCCGGCAACCCAAGCAAGGATCGTGGAGCAGTGCGCATGGTCACCGGCGCTCCGCACATCATGCTCAATGGCGTCTATCACGCCCGTTTCGACGATGATGCGGATGCGCGTATCGAAGACCTGATCGCCCCTATGATGGGCAAACTCCCCTTTCATTGGTGGGTTAGCCCCGCCAGCACACCCGACGATCTGGGCAACCGGCTTGAAGCACATGGCATGACACGGGGAGGCGGACCGCCGGGCATGGCCATTGAAGTCGCCCGCGCACCGAAGCCACAGCCCGTACCTGGTTTCGCCATCCGGGTTGCAACGACGTTTGACGAATTCAGCGCCGCGACGCCCATCATCGTTGCGGCATTTGGTGTCACCAGGTACCTGAGGGAATTTGTTGATATTGAGCATTCGATGTGGGCGGCGGGAAAGCCTGTGCACCATATCCGGCTGACGGCGTGGGATGGTGACCAGCCAGTGGCAACAGGCTCGCTGACCGACGCTGGCGGCGTAGCCAGCATTGATGCTATTGCCACCGGCCCGGAGTTTCGTGGGCGAGGGCTGGGTTACGCCATCACCGTGGCGCTGCTCGAGCTGGCACGTGAGCGAGGGTATTCCATCGCCGTCCTCGAAGCCTTAGACATGGGATACTCGATTTACGAGCGCATCGGTTTTTCGACTTTCTGCGAATACGTGATCTACTCGCATTTCCCGTCGCCGTAAGCGGTCTGCTGGCCCCATTGCGGCGACCGCAAAAGCCCGTTAGCATTCGTTCATTCCCGCATTGCACCTAGTGGAATAGGGTCACGGTTTTCCGATAGATCGGCCGTGCCGATTCGGAGAAAATGTCGTGTGTGCGGGCGATTTGGTGAGGGAAGAAACGCGTGACGACGAAGTGGATCGGTTTCTGGGTGCTGGGCCTGATTTGGGGCTCGTCGTTCCTGCTCATTCGTATCGGCGTCGAGTCGGTCAGCCCCTTTCAGCTCGTCTTCATCCGCGTCCTGATCGGGGCTGTTGGACTAGCACTGGTCCTGTTCGCGCGTGGCCGGTGGCTGCCCATGAACCGGGGCGGGCTGATGGCGCTGTTCATCCTCGGCATGATCAACGTCACGATCCCGTTCGCGCTCATCACGTGGGGCGAACAGACCGTTGAAAGCGGCGTGGCGAGCGTACTGAACTCAACAGCCGCGCTATTCACGCTCATCATTTCGGCATTCATCTTTCGCCAGGAGGCGTTCACCGGGCGCAAGTTGGCTGGTCTGCTGGTTGGCTTTGCTGGCGTGGTGGTGCTGGCCAGCCGCAACTGGCAGGGCGGCGAAATGCAAACCGGCAGCCTGCTCGGCCAGCTGGCCATTCTGCTCGCCGCGCTGTTCTACGCCTTCGGCGGCTCGTATGCCTACCGGCTTACAGTGCGCTGGGGGGACCCACTGATGGTGGCGGCTGGTTCGATGATCGTCGCGGCCGTCTCGTCGGGGCTGCTGATGGTGCTGGCACCCGCCTTCGGCGGCAAGGCGATGACCCCGCTCAACGAGATTCCAGCCGATGCAATGCTGTCGCTGCTCGGTCTGGGCATCCTCAATACCTTCATCGCCTACATGATCTACTACTGGATCATCCATCATCTGGGTGCCAGCCGCGCCAGCATGGTCACCTACGTCGCGCCGGTCGTCGGGCTGACGTTAGGGGCGCTTGTGCTGGGCGAAACCATGGACGCGAGGCTGATTGGCGGCGCGGCGATGATCCTGTCTGGCATCGCGATTGTCACGCTGAAAGTGCGCCGTCCTGTGCCGACTGCCGTTACGGCCGCTCAGGTGGAAACCTAGATACCTACGGGGCGCGCCCGAAAGAGAGCGTCAACACGTGCCACTCAAGTGGGCCGCCTTCTGGATGCTGGGCCTGATCTGGGGTTCATCCTTTCTGCTGATCCGCATCGGCGTCGAAGCAGTCAGTCCGTTCCAGCTCGTCTTCATGCGCACAGCGATTGCCGCCATCGGCCTGAACCTGGTTCTGTACTCACGCGGGCACTGGGCGCGGTTGGTAGGCGGGATACGCCCGCTGGCATTGATCGGTGTGGCAGCCATCACCGTCCCGTTCGCGCTCATCACATGGGGTGAGCAAGTGGTGGACAGCGGGACGGCCAGTGTGCTGACGGCTACTGACGCGCTGTTTACGCTGCTCATCTCGGCGCTGGTGTTTCGCAGCGAACCGTTCACCACGCGCAAGCTGGTCGGCGTCCTGATCGGCCTGATCGGCATGGTGATCTTGACCGGACGCAGCCTGGTTGGCGATGCGCCGCAAACGGCCAGCCTGCCGGGACAGGCCGCCATTCTGCTGGCCGCACTGTTCTACGCCTTCAGCGACTCGTATGCCTACCGGCTTGCGCTGCGCTGGGACAATTGGCAGATGGTGGCGGCCGGTTCGATGCTGTTCGCGGCCATCACATCCGGCGTGGTCATGCTGTTGTCGCCCGCGCTCGGCGGCCCGGCGCTCACCCCTCTCCATGAAATCCCTTCCGATGCGCTGCTGGCGATCCTCACGCTGGGCGTGGTCAATACCTTTCTCAGCTATCTTGTCTACTATTGGATGATCCGCCAGTTGGGGGCCAGCCGCGCCAGCATGGTCACTTACGTCGCGCCGGTGGTCGGCCTGGCACTCGGTGCGCTGATACTCAGTGAGACGCTGGACGCTCAACTGTTGCTGGGCGCGGCGCTCATTCTGTCGGGAATTGCCGCCGTCAACCTGCGCTTGCGGTGGCGTAGAAGCGCGCCGCCGATCGCGCCGCGGGCATCGCAGTTGGAGCGTGTATCCTGAATGTAACTGCCGCGCCTGCGTTTATCCCGCGCAAAACCCTGCTTCAGAGTATGCTTGGCATTATCTGTTCAGCGTTCAGGCGGACGAGGCGAACATGGGCCGCAAAATCGCGGTGGCGGTGATACACGGCATCGGCAAGCAAACGGCGGACTTTTCCGGGAAGATGACGGCCGAACTGACCCGGAACTTCGGGCCGGAGATGGCAAGCGATGTCGTCTTTCGCACCGTATTCTGGGCACCCGTGCTGCAAGATGCCGAAGATGAGCTGATCAGACGGATGAAGCAGGGCGGGCCGCTGCATTATCCAGGTGTGCGCAACCTAATGATTGATTTTCTAGCCGATGCGCTGGCCTACCAACCTTCCAGTGACGACCGCCGGGCGTATGATGGCATTCACGCCGTGTTCGCCAAGACGCTCGCCGGCCTGGCCACCGAAGCCGGGTCAGACGCGCCGCTGTGCGTCATCGCGCACAGCCTCGGCACGATCATCGCCAGCAATTATCTGTATGACCTGGAAGTGGACCCGTTCAAGCGCCTGATCAGCGATGAGGTACGCGAACTGATCCACGATACACCGCTTGAGCAGGGCCATACGCTGGCGATGCTCTATACGCTCGGCAGCCCGCTCGCGCTGTGGAGCCTGCGCTACCGCGAGTTCGGCCGGCCGATTAACGTGCCCTCGCCGCATCTTGCCAGCCTGTACCCACAAATCAGCGGAGAGTGGGTGAACTACTATGATCAGGATGATGTCGTCGGCTTTCCGCTGAAAACGCTCAACGCACAGTATGGCCGCATCGTCACCCGCGATGCGGCGGTCAATGCCGGCGGACTGCTGCAGCACTGGAATCCGCTGTCGCACCTCGGCTATTGGACGGACCGCGATGTGGTGCAGCCGATTGCGCGCAAGCTGGTCGAAGTATGGAAGGCGATCAACGCGCCGGAACCGGACGAGACGGCCTGACACGAACGAGGCCGGGTGATGACAAAAAGGCAGCTCGGCGGGCCAACTGTAGCAAGCTCGTGGAGAGGCTGGCCGTGTAAATGCTGGCTGAACCCTACGGCGAGAAATTGGGAGAAGGTGAGTTGATGCGGGGAATCAAAAGCCGGCCTCTGGGAGAGGCCGGCTGGAAACTACAGATGCTGGTTGAACGAGCGAAAAAGAGAAAGGGAAGAACAGTGCTGTTGGCAGCGGCGTACGCTCCCACGCGGTCGCCC
>JAEURB010000070.1 GCA_016788435.1 Anaerolineae bacterium
ACGAGCGCGCGGGGAAGAGGCACGCAATCTGGTTCGGCACGGCCATGCACCCCAACGGCTGATGCTATACTTTGGCCTTGCCTCAACCAGCCCGCCTCAGGAAGCCTATGCCCACCGACTCACCGCCCTCTGCCCCGCACACCCTCAACAGCAGCCAGATCGCCCGCGCCGTGCTGGTGGTGCTGCTTGGTTTTCTGGCCAGCGGCGTGCTGGGGCTGGTGCGACCCGTTCTGTTTGGCGTCACGTTCGGGACGAGCGCCGAGCTGGACGCCTACTACGCGGCGCAGCGCCTGCCCGAACTGCTTTATACGCTGGTGGCGGGCGGGGCGCTTGGCTCGTCGTTCATCCCCGTCTTCGCGCGCTACCTGACGAAGAACGACCTGCCGGCGGCGTGGCGGCTGGCGAGCGCCGTGCTCACGCTGGCCACCGCGGCGGCGGGCGTGCTGGCGCTGGCGCTGGTGATTCTCGCCCCGTGGTTCGTGCCGAACATCCTCGTGCCGGGCGAGCCGCCGGCGATGGCGGAACTGACAACGCAGATGACGCAGATCATGCTGATCACGGTCGTCGTCTTCACGGCCAGCGGTCTGGTGATGGGCATCCTCAACGCGCATCAGTTGTTCCTGCTGCCGTCGCTGGCGCTGATCGGCAACAACCTCGGCCAGATCGCGGGCGCGCTGGTGGCGCTGGTGGCGATTCAGGCCTTCAACGTGCCGCCCGCACAGGCTATTTTCGCGCTGGCCTTCGGCGCGGTGCTTGGCTCGTTCCTGCACCTCGGCGTGCAAATCCCCGGCCTGCGCAAAGTGGGCGCGCGGCTGGTGGCCCGCTTCGCCCCGCGCACGGAAGGCGCGAAGGAAGTGCTGCTGCTGATGCTGCCGCGCGTGCTTGGCCTGGCGATGGTGCAGATTAATTTCACCGTCAACGTCATGCTCACGTCGCTGATGGTGGCCGGCAGCCGAACAGCGCTCAACGTAGCATGGATGCTGATGTTCTTCGTGCTGGGCGTGATCGCGCAGAGCGTGGGCACGGCCGTCTTCCCGACGCTGGCGGCGCTGGCGGCGGCCGGAGATATGCCGGCTTTCAAGCAGCGAATGGCCGGGGCGATGCGCGGCGTTCTGTTCCTTGCCTTCCCGGCGACGGCGGTATTGATCGTGCTGGGCGAGCAGGCGGTACGCGCCCTCTTCGAGCGCGGCAACTGGACGCCCGACAGCACAGCCGCGACCGCCTGGGCGCTCATCTTTTTCGCGCTCGGCGTGGCCGGGCACAGCCTGCTCGAAGTGCTGGCCCGCTCCTTCTATGCCTTGTCTGATACCTGGACGCCGGTGACGATTGGCGTGCTGTCCATTCTGGCCAATATCGCGCTGAGTATCGTCCTGATGCAGGTAATGGGTGACCCCGACTCGCTGACGCGCGGGCCGTTCGCCGGGCTGGCGCTGGCCAACTCCGTCACGACGATTGCCGAGGCGCTGGTGCTGTGGGCGCTGCTGAGGCGGCGCATCGGCGGCGGCGCAGACGCGACCGTGGTGCGCGGCGGCGGCGCGGCGCTACTGGCGGCGATTGGCATGGGCGTGGCAATGTGGGGCGTGGTGGCGCTGCTGGCCGGCGCTTCGGCGTGGGTCATTTTGTTCGCGGCGCTGGCGGTGGGCGGGGTGGTCTATTTCGGCCTGACGCTGCTGCTCGGTGTGCCGGAAGCGCGCACGGTGCCGGGCATGGTGCTGCGCCGTGTGAAGCGGTAGGGCGGCGGTGATGGGCGGGAGTTTGGGATATTTCAGACGTGGGCGCATCACGATGCGCCTCTACGATTGCACGGCCGCCTCGTAGACAGCCAGCGTGTCTTTGGCCGTTTTGCGCCACTGGAAGTGTGTGGCCCGCGCCAGCCCGCGTGTAATCTGCGTCTCGCGCAGGTCTTCCTGGCCCAGCAGCGCCAGCAGCGCCCCGGCCATACGCCGTGCGCTGCCCGGCTCGACCAGAAACGCGCCGTCGCCGCAAATCTCCTCCATCACGGGAATCTCGCTGGCGACGACCGGCGTGCCGCTGGCCATCGCTTCGAGCGGCGGCAGGCCAAAACCTTCGTAGAGTGACGGGAAAGCGAAGACGTCCGCCAGCCGGTAGAGCGACGGCTTGTCCGCCTCGTCCACCCGTCCGATCCAGCGCAGCACGCCGTCGCCCAGTTCAAGCTCACGCGCTTCTTCGCGCAGGTTCGGGAACATCGGCTCGGCCCACTGCGGCTCGGCCCCGGCGATCACCAGCGGCACTTCGCCGCCTTCCGCTTTGACGACGTAGTGGAAGGCTTCGAGCAGTTGGCCGACGTTCTTGCGCTGGTCGAAGCCGCCGAGATAGAGCATAAAGCGGTCAGGCAAATCGTATTTCGCCGTCACGGCCGGGTCGTTTTCCGCGCCGATCAGGGGATGGAACGCCTCATCGGCGGCGAGATGTGTGACGGCAATGCGATCTTCCGGCAGGCCGAGATGCTGCACGAGGTCGGCTTTCGACGACTCGCTGATGGTGATGATACGGGTTGCGCCGCGCGCGACGGCGGTTTGCAGACTGACGTAGAGTTGTTGGGCGGCCCCGCGCGTATAGGCTGGCAGGATGGCCGGTATGGCGTCGAGGACGGAGACGACCAGCGGCGCGGGGCTGGAGAGGGGCCCGCCCCAGTACGGCACGTGAACGACATCGGCCTTCACCCGCCCGGCCGCCGCCGGAAAGCTGCGCTGCTCGAACCAGTTTTTGCCGAGATGGCCGCGCCGGGCGCTGACCTGCACGGATTCGACGCCAGCGGGCACATCAGCGCCGGAAATATGAGCGGGAAGCACGAGCGTGAGGCGCAGTTCCGGCGAGACTTTGCGCAGACTGCTCACCAGCCGCCGCACGACCTGGCCGCTGCCGGTGTACGGCTGATCCCAGAACCATCCATTGAGCGCGACATGCATGAGCTAGGAGTCTTCCTCAGCGGGCAGGGCCGCGCAGTTCGCGCACAGCCCAAAGAACTCGACCAGATGGCCGGTGACGTGCACGCCCAGCCGCTGTTCCATCTCGCGGGTGGTATCGAGCAGGCTGCAATCCTCGACTTCGATGACCCGCCCGCAGCGCAGGCAGACGAAATGATGATGGTGGCCGCCGGGCAGCAGCACATAGGCGGGCGTAACGCTGCCAGACAGGTAGGTGGGCCGCACCAGCGAGAGGCGCGTGAACAGTTCGAGCGCGCGGAAGACACTGGCACGCCCGACGGCAGGATCGAGCGCCAGCACGCGCTCGATGAGTTCGGTAGACGTGAGGTGACCGTCGCTGGCTTCGAGGGCGGTGAGGACGGCCAGCCGCGCTGAGGTGAGTTTGTACCCGCTCTCGCGCAGGCGCCGAGCGCGGGGGCTGACGGTAGTGGCGTTCATGGGGAGAGCCTCGAAAAGAAGTTGAAAGTTACGAGTTGAAAGTTGAAAGTAACGCCTTATGCGAACCTAGAGACGGGCGGATGAAGTGTGATTGAGGGAAGGAAAGCCCGATTTCGCCCGAGGCTGAACCAGGTTAACAAAGTGACGCAGGCAATCATCCTGCGCAACAAAGGGCTTCAGACCCTCGCGTGAGGCGGCAATGGGCTGATGAAGTATAAGTAAATACCATAGATTTGCGGTGGGCGCAGCGCGATGCGCCCCAACCACAACCACCACAGAT
>JAEURB010000081.1 GCA_016788435.1 Anaerolineae bacterium
TGCGCGATGATAAAGGTCGTGCGCTTCTTCATCAGATGGTCGAGCGCCGTGCGAATCTCTGCCTCGGTTTCCATATCTACCGACGACGTGGCGTCATCCAGCAGGAGAATGCGCGGGTTTTTGAGCAGGGTGCGCGCAATCGCCACGCGCTGCTTCTGCCCGCCCGACAGCGTAACGCCCTTCTCGCCGACGACCGTGTTGTAGCCTTCCGGGAAGCCCAGGATCACCTCGTGAATGGAGGCCGCCTTCGCCGCTTCGAGAACCTCGTCTTCCGTCACTTCACGGCCGACGCCGTAGGAGATGTTTTCGCGGATCGAGCGCGAGAAGAGGAACGGCTCCTGCTCGACGATGCCGATGTTCCGGCGCAGATAGTCGCGGGAATAGTCCGCCAATTCCACGCCATCCAGCTCGATGGAGCCGTCGGTGTACTCGTAGAAGCGCGGCAGCAGGCTGACCAGCGTCGTCTTGCCTGAACCAGTCGGGCCGAGCAGCGCCACGGCCTGCCCCGGCTTCACCGACAGCGAAATTCCGTCCAGCACGGCCAATCCCGGCTCATACTCGAAGCGCACATCGCGAAGCACCAGCTCACCGCGCAGGTCACCTTCCGGCGTGTAGCGGCCGGTCATAATCGGCTCGCGCGATTCGCGAGAGATTTCGCGCACGCGGTCGTACGACACCATGCCCGTTGAGGCCTGCACGATCAGGCGGCCCAGATTGCGCATCGGCCAGATGATCCAAACCAGCATCGCCGCGTAGGCCAGATACTGACCAACGGTGATTTCGCCATTGATCGCCATGATGCCGCCGATGATGTAGCCAACCAGCATCTGCGCGCTGCAGAAGATGTCTGTCACTGGCCAGAAGAACGAGTGCATGACGAGCAGGCGGCGGCCACGGCGGAAACGCTCGTAGTTCTCGACTTCGAACTTGCCGGTTTCGTACTCCTGGCGCGCAAACGCCTTGACCACGCGCACGCCCGACAGGTTCTCCTGGAGCACCGTCGAAACCTTGCCGTCCTGGTCCTGATACGCCTCGTAGCGCTGCGAGATCTTGCGGAAGAAGAACACCGATACGACCGCGATGAACGGCACGATGACGACCGAGATCAGTGCCAACTGCACATTGATGGTAAGCAGCGCGATAAAGTTGACGGTGAACAGCATCAGCACACGGCCGAGCTCCATCGCCTGCTCGGCGAAGAAGCGCTGAATGGCCGAAATATCGCTCGTCACGCGCTGAATCAGGTCACCAGTCTGCGCCTTGTCGTGGAAGGCGAAGGTCAGGCGCTGCATGTGGTCGAACATCTCGTTGCGCAGCCGGCGCGTGATGCCCTCGGCGGTTCGGGCGGCCATCCGCCCGCTCAGGAAGGTGAACGTGCCCTCGACGAACGCCAGACCGATGAACGCCAGCGCGAAGAGGAGCACGACTTGCATGATCTCGCTGGCCGTCATCAGGCCGTCTACAAAGCGGGCCAGCAGCAGATAGGAGATCGTCTTGGCCAACGCCGCCATGCCCAGCGACAGCGTCGCCAGGATATACAGGCGATGATAGCCATCCGCCAGAGACCACATGCCACGCAAACGCGCCCAGGCGCTGCGTTTCGGGGCTGTTTGCTTCGTTGTTTCGGTCACGAGTTCTGTATCCCTTC
>JAEURB010000089.1 GCA_016788435.1 Anaerolineae bacterium
GGATGTTCGCAATCGGGAAAGCGCAGGGCGGTGCGGGCAGATGCGGCCTTATTAGCAAACCTATGAAAGAGCGGACAACAGGACAGAATCAAAATAGCGGACTCGGACTGAGGGAAGAAGTTGCAGGACATCAGGACAGAAATCCGGACAAACAGCGCACAACAGGCTCGTTTGGCGGGCAGCCCGGCCGTACGGCAGCCTTCATCCTAGACCAGGTGGGCTTGTTTGGGGCGAAAGTCTGGTGGACCGGATAGACGCAAAGCGGGCAGGCGCGAGACGGCAGCCTGGACAGGTTCGCCGCCCGGCCGCCGCCGGTGGTATCCTACGGCGCATGTCTACCCGTAATTCACGCTGGGCGGCCGGGCTGGTGGCGCTCGGCCTGCTGCTCATCGCCTGGCTGCCGCTGCTCCAAACCATCCCCAATGGTTCGGAGCATTACTTCATGATTGATGTGGGCGAAACCCAAACCGTGCTCAACGTGTGGGGCACGCTGCACGCCACCGGCTACCCGCTGTACATCCTGCTCGGCGCGCCGTTCGTGGCGCTGCTGCGCGCGCTGGGCGTGGGTGCCGCCACTGCGCCCGGCCTGTTCTCGCTCACCGCCATGCTGGCCGCGCTGGCGGTCATCTATCTGCTCGGCCTGTGCCTGACGAGCTGCCCGTGGGTATCAGCGGCTGCTACTCTTGCCTTCGGGCTGACGCGCACGGTTTGGATTCACGCCGAAATCGCCGAGATTTACGCCTTCACGCTGCTGCTGCTGGTCATCATGCTATGGATCGCGTTCCTGCCGCGCCGCCCCGAAACCGACGGGTGGCGGCTGTACGGGCTGGCCCTGCTTGGCGGCCTGTCGGTCGCGCATCATCGCGCCCTGGTGATGGCCATTCCGGCGCTGGTCTACGCCATGTGGCCGGTGCTGACCGCCGAGCCGCGCGCGCTGCCGCGCCGGTTGCTGATTTGCCTGGCGCTCGGCCTGGTTGGATTTCTGCCCTATCTGTGGCTGCCGCTGCGGGCGCAGGCTGGCGCACCCTGGGTATACGGCGCGCCCGGTACGCTTGACGGCTTCCTCGATCAGTTTCTCGGCCGCGAAGCCTCGCGCTTCATCGGCCCGCCCGCCAGCGCCGATGGCCTGATCGCCAACATCCAGCTTGTGTTTCAGGTGCTGGTCACCGATCTCACCCTGCCCGGTCTGCTGGCGGGCGTGGCGGGCCTGATCATCGCGCTGTGGCGTCCCGCAGCCCGGCGCATGGCCATCACGCTGCTGCTGCTGGCGGGGACCGCCTTCGCCTTCCATGCGCTGGCCTATACCGACGTGCTGTCGGCGCTGATCCTGATGATCACGCTACCCATCGCGCTGGGCTGGGCGCTGCTGGCCGATGCGGTGTTGAGCTATAGCCCCTCACCCCCTACCCCCTCTCCCACGCAAGCGGGGAGAGGGGGAACTACGGCGCGCCGCCTTTCCTCCCTCTCCTATGGAGAGGGGCAGGGGGTGAGGTTGCTGCTTGTATTCGCCGCTTTCGCCCTGCTCATTACCGCGCTCATCCCAGCCAACGGGCCGTTCATCCGTTCGCTGGCCGAAGACCCGACCGGGTTAGAAACCATCGCGCTGGCGCAAAGCTCGCCGCCGGATTCGACACTGATGCTGCCGTGGGGGCCGCGCTATTTCGCAGTGGGTTTCGCGCGGGATGTGCTCGGTACGCTGCCCGCTTCGGTGGAACTGGTTGACCACCGCGCCGATTACCGGGCGATTCTGGACAGCGGACGGATGCTGGTGACGCCGCCCGACACCTTCTACAATCAGCCGCCAGCGTGGTGGGCGGAACGGACAGGCGGGCCAGTGTGGCTGACCGCCGCCGGGCCGGGGCTGGTGGATATCAGCACTGCGCCCCGCTTGACGGCCCCCGCTCCTGGTGAACTGCCGGTGCCGCAGGATGCAACGGTGTTCTGCCGCGATGGGTGGGCCGATTTGCGGGTAGACTGGGCTGGCCCGGCTGAAGCGGCTGGTGACTGGAGCGTGTTCGTGCATGGAGTGGATGCCAACGGCGCGCGGCTGGCACAAGGCGATCAGTCCGCGCCCGTATTCGGCTGGCGGCCGCTGTCATCGTGGGCAGCCGGGGAGCAAGTGCGCGATGTTTACAGCGTGCCCCTGGCGCCCGGCCTGAGCGAACTGCGCTACGGCTTTTATCGCGCCCTACCCGCTGGCGGGTTCGAGAATGCCGAAACCTACGAGATAGCCGTCGCCTGCGGGGGTCTGTCATGAAGCGGCAAATCGCCGGGTGGTGTTCGCTGGTGCTGCTGGCGCTGGCGGCGTGCGCCCCGGCCGTGCAAACGAGCGCGCCCACTGCCGACCCATCCACCTTCGCGCGGCGGCTGGCGACGGTCGAACTGCCGCCGACGCCGGATGACGCCGGATGGCGCGCCACGCAAATCGCCGCCCGCCCCAGCCCCACCTTCAACGCGCCGACGCTGGCCATCACCCCCACCATTTACATCGGCACGTTTCTGGGCGTCGAAGCCGATGAGCCGTCGCTGCCCGTCGTTGATCCCGCGCTGTTCATGGGTTCACCCGGTGCGCCCACGCCCGTCGCGCCGGAACTGGCGGCCTGCTCGGCCCCGGTTGATCCGGTCTTCGGGGCGGCATGGGATGAACAGGCGGGCCTGAGCGCGCAGTTGGGCTGCCCGGCCGAACCATCCACCCAGGCGCAGGGTTCATCGCAGGTATTTGAACGCGGGCTGATGGTCTTCGTGCCTTCGGGCGACATCTGGGCGATTCAGCCGAACGGCCCCTATTGGCGCGTGGCGCAAGCCCCCGATGATCAGGCATGGGACACAAGCGCCCCCGAAGGCCTGCTCATCCCGTCACTCGGCTTCGGTGCTACCTGGAAGTCGAGCAGCGCGATCCGTGACGGGCTGGGATTCGCCCGGGCGAATGAGGCGGGCGGCACGATGACGATCCAGCGCTTTGACCGGGGTGTGCTGCTGCGCGACGGCGCTTCTGGCGTGACCTATGCGCTGGTGGGCGAACGCGACTCAGGCATCGCTTTCGGGCCGTTCTAGAGAGAAACAGCCGCATGCACAAGACTTCACCACAGAGACGCAGAGGGCACAGAGTCCCCTTTTCGCCCTGTGTATTGCTCAGTTTTTCCCGTGCAGCGCGGGCCGCCGGGGCAGCGTTTTGACCATCCGGTACGAGCCGGAATCACCCGCTGCGCCCAGCCGTTCCGCTATCCCCTGCATCGTCTCGTCACGGCCGTCAATGTTCATGCGCAGCCTCTGCACCCCACGCGAACGGGCGTGCGCGGCCGACAGCGCGATCAGCGTCGTGGCGATGCCCTGCTTGCGGTACTCGCGCTCGACGCCTGTATAGATGGATACGACCAGCTGTGAAGAGGGGAAGTCGGCCAGATGCGTGAAGCCCACCCAAAGATCGCCCTTGGCCGCGATCATCAGCTCGTTTGGCTGCGACCATGACGACTCGAACATGCGCTTGCAGTATTCCTGATAGGGCAAGTGCGAGCCGACGAATGACCAGTCATCCACAATGGTGCGCTTGTTCAGTTTGTAGAGCGCCTTGCGGTGGTCGCGGCTGTCGCCCGCCTCGGCATACGAGAGGAAACGGTAACCCGCGCGCTCCAGTTCGGCCACCCGCGCGGTGTGATCATCCGGGCTGAAATCCGCCAGATCGAGGCGGTATTCGAAGGTGTGCTGCACCGGCTTGAAGCCGCGCTCATCGGCGAAGCGGCGGCCTTCCGGCTGATCGCCGCGCACATCGTCGCCCAGATAGAGCGCCCCGTTGGCGATGGCCCACGCCTCGCTCAGCGCGAACAGGTGCGCGCCGATGCCCTGCATACGATGAGCAGGCTCAACGATCACGTCCACCCAGAACTGACCGACCGGCATCCAGGTATCGCGCACGCAGTCGCCAATGCCGATCACCTGCCCGGCATCATCCACCGCCACGATCTGCTGACGCGCCCGGCCGGGGTCGGCCCGTTCAACCCACTGCTGCAGCAGTTCGGCCGTGACCGGAACGGTGGCGACCAGGTTGGTGAGCGCGGCAAGCGCCGGATAATCCTGCGCGGGGTCGAGGGGGCGATAATCTACCATCCGGCTGCTTCCTGGCCGACGCGAATCACCGAATCCGTCATCCAGCAGCCGGCATAGGGCGGTTCGGGCTGGCGCGAGAGGATGAACAGAAAGGCGGCCCATTCGCCATCGTGCTGCTGCACGCGGACGCGCTGATAGGCCTTGCGCCGCGATGCGATCATCGGCTCCAGCCGTGCCTGAGTGAAGCCAACCAGCGGCGCATATTCGGGGGTCGCCAGCAGCGCCACGAAGCGCTCGAACGGCCCGGCTGCAGCCCGACTGGCCGGAGAGGCAAAAGCATAGGCTGCGCGCAGGCCCGCGTTGAAGGGCAGCAGATCGTCGTTCTGGAGCAAATCGAGCTGCGCTTTCACGACCTCCTCGGGGGACAGGCCGGAAGCGGGTTCATGGGCAAGCGTGGGCGCTCGAAACAGCATGGCAGCGAGTCCTTGGGCGCTCAGGGCGCCAGCAGCGGCAAAATCCGCCAGACGACGAAGAAGTTGAGCGGGACGAATAGCCCTATCACCAGCAGCGGCCCCGCCCAGCGCAGCCCGGCCTGTAGGGAGCTGCCAGTGGCCAACCGCGACCAGCCAGCCAGCCCCAGCGCCACGGCCAGCGCAACCGGAATCAAGGCAGGGAACAGATAGCGGCCCTGCGCCTGATAGAAAACCGTGTTGTAGTAGGCATACTGAAGCAGCACCAGCCCGGCGGCGGACGCCAGCGCGACCCACGCCAGCCGCCGCCAGCGGGCCGGAGCATCGAGCGGCGGGCGTTCGCGGCGGAATACGCGCACCAGCCAGCCACCGCCCACAATGGCAAGAAAGGCCGTGATCAGCGCGTAGGCCCAGCCCGGCAGGGGCAGCGCCATCCAGCCTAACTGACCCCAGGCGCTGTGGTAGGTCGTGAGCAGAAAGCGCTGCAGCCCTTCGGCCGCGCCGAGCTCTGCGAAGAAACCGGCCGTGCGCAGCTGCCCAACGACGACCGCATCGTGCGCGCGCAGACCAAACAAATCGGGGAAGCCGTAGGTTTGCACGTTGCGCGCCCACCAGATGCCACCGAGCGCCAGCGCCACCACCAGCGCCAACAGCCCGTCGCGCAGGAAGCCAAGCAGCCGCGCCTTGCCAGTCAATCCGGGCGTGAAGGCCCAGCGCAGCAGCACGGCCAGCGCGATGACGCCGGCCAGAAAGGCCGCGTTCATCTTGGTGAGGAAGGCCAGCCCGGTGACCGCGCCGAGCGCCACGCCGATCAGTGTGGGCGGCGCAGCGCCATGCCAGCGCCAGAGGACGGCCGAAGCAGCCCCCATCGCGAGAGCAGCCGCGCCAGTCAGGACCGGGGCGACGCTGCCAGCAGGCAAAGCAGCCAGCGCGAAAACTGCGACGAGCAGAGCGGCGGCTAAGGCAAAGGCCCAGGCCAGCCCACGTGAAGATGTTCCGCGCAGGTAGGCGATGACGAGCAGCAGGCCGAGCGCCACGATTAGCTCGGCCTGCGCGTCGTTGTTAGCCGAAGCCAGCATGGCCAGGTGCTGCGGGACGAAGGCCGTGAAGGCGGCGGCGCTCACCGCCAGCCAGTCCTGTGCCGGCAGCAGCATTCGCGCGGCGGCGTAGGCGGCGGCCACCACGCCCGCGCCAAGCAGAAGCGAAAGCAACCGCACCGCCAGCAGACTGCCGCCCGCTGTCTCATAAACCGGCAGAGCCAGCAGATAGAACAGCGGCGGCTGATGATCTTCGTATTGGATGCTGGGGATAGCGCCGAGCAGTTCGGGGGCGAAGCGGGCGCTGGTCAGCTCGCCGAGCAGCGCCTGATCCCAGTCACCGGGGGCGATGACCGGGCAGCAGCCATTTCCGGCCAACTGAGCGATAACCTGAACGTGAGCTGGTTCATCGGGCGCTTGCCAGGCCGGGGTACGAACAGCATAGGCCGCGCCCAGAACGAGATACAGGGCCAGCACCACAAACAGACCTGCCCGGTGGGCGGCAACCCTCATGAAACCTCATACGCCGTATCATTTCAGGGTGCGCGCCACGTTCGGGCGCACGCCGGCATTGTGCTGTAATGGCCCGTGTTTGGCAATGGCGCGAAACTCCCTATACTCTGAGATATACAGCGCATCAACATGGATATTTGCACCTTTGTGACTGCATCCCGGAGGGTAGTCTGAGCGATGTCCGTTCAAGATCAACTTCAGCAGGCCTATCAATACATCCGCGCGGGCAGCCGTCAGGAGGCCGTACAGATCCTGATGCCGATCCTGCGCGCCAACCCGGCCAACGCCGACGCATGGTGGCTGCTGGCCAACGCCGTGACCGACCCTAATCAGCAGAAGCGCGCACTGGAAGAAGTACTGAAACTGCGCCCGGCCGACGAGCGCGCGCGCAAGATGCTGAACCAGGTCGCGCCACCACCTCCGCCGTCCAACACGTTCGACATGGAAGACGACATTTTCAGCGCGCCGACCGCCGTCACGCCAGTTCCCCCAGCGGATGTCATGCCGAACTGGTCGTCGGCCGCCGATACACCGGCCTCGGTATCGCCGGTCGGGCCTGATCCCTTCGGCAGCAGTGGCGGTGACCCGTACGCTTCGGCCCCCAAAGCGAAGAACAGCGCGCCACCCGTCTACAGCCAGCCGCCACCCGCCAGCGGCTATCCCCCCGGCAATGTGCCGCCCGCCCCGGTTTATATGGGGCCGCCAAAGCGCAAGGGGCCAAGCTGCTGCCTGATTTTCTCGTGTCTGTTCATCCTGCTGATCTGCGTGACCCCCACGCTGTGCGTCGGCGCTGGTTTCGCCGGGCTGTCGCCGGTCTTCAACGAGGTCGCGGTCACGCTGGGCGCGCGCGATTTCCAGGGCCTGGCCAACGTCATCAGCGGCCAAGCCACGCCGCTGCCCGGCTCTCCGTTGAGCGATGCACTCAATCAACTGGGCATTGAGAATTTCGGCCAGCTGCAGGGTACGCTGGAAGGCTTTGCGACGCTGGCAGGCACACCCGGCCTGATGAACACGCTGGAAGCCGCCTTCCCGAGGCCGGTCGCCGGTGAGCCGATGCCGGGCACGCCAGTCAACCGGGGGAATATCGAGGTGGGGCAGAGCGTGACCGGAAACCTGTCGGCGGGCAGCGTGGGCGACGCCTGGCTCATTAACCTCAACGCCGGGCAGACCATCGTGATTGATGCTGAGGGCGGCACGGGAACCGACACGACGCTGACGGTGGTGAACAGCGCCAACATCGTGCAGGCCTTCGACGATGATGGCGGCAGCGTGATGAACTCGCGCCTGACCTTCACGGCGGACACCGCTGGCAAGTACACGATTGTGGTCGGCACCTTCGCCAGCCAGGCGGGCAGCTACACGCTGACCGTGCAGGAAGGGTAGGAAACCTCACCCCCCGGCTCCCTTCAAAAAAACCTCACCCCCCGACCCCCTCTCCAAAAAGCGAGAG
>JAEURB010000115.1 GCA_016788435.1 Anaerolineae bacterium
GGATGGCGGCCTCAACCGCGTCGCGCGCAACAGCCTCGCCCCGATCATCCTCAACCTGTTCAACCGGGGCATTGACTTCGCTTTCGCCTTCATCATGCTGCGCCTGCTCGGGCCGGAGCTGGCCGGCGCATACTTCTACGCTGGCGTCATCTTCGTCTGGTTCGACATCTTCACCAACTTCGGCCTCAATCTGTTCCTCACCCGCGAAGTAGCCCGTGACCGCAGCCGCGCCCGCGAAATCTTCCTCAACACCAGCATTCTGCGCGGCGGGCTGATCGGCGTCGGCATTCCGCTGCTGCTCGCCTTCATCTGGACGCGCCAGAACACGGTGTCGCCGCCGCTCACGGCCGAAGTTCTAATCGCCATCGGCCTGCTCTACATCGGTCTGCTTCCCGGCAGCCTGAGCATCGGCTTCACGTCGCTCTTCTACGCCTTTGAACGGGCCGAAATGCCGGCCGCCGTTTCAACCATCGCCACCATCAACAAGGCGGTGCTGGGCGTCGTCGTGCTGCTGGCTGGCGGCAGCATCATCGGCCTGGCCGCCGTCAGCATCATCACCAACCTGCTCACGCTTGGCGTGCTGTGGTGGAACGGTCGCGGCATGCTGAAGCGGGGGCCGCAGCCCGCCCGTGTGCACTGGACGCTCATCCGGCGCATGGCCAATCAAAGCTGGCCGCTGATGCTCAACCACTTCCTGGCGACTATCTTCTTCCAGATTGACGTGATCCTGATCGAGGCCTTTCACGGCACCTGGATGGTCGGGCAGTATCAAATCGCCTACAAGTGGGTGGCGGCGCTCAACGTGATCCCAGCCTTCTTCACCCAGGCGATGCTGCCGATCCTCAGCCGGCAGGCGCACAGCGACCGTGACGCGCTGCGCCGTAACTACATCCTGGCCCTCAAGCTGCTGGTGAGCATGGCGCTGCCGACGGCCGTCATTTTCACGCTTCTGGCCTACCCGCTGACGGCTCTGCTCGGCGGCGCGCAGTACCTGCCGGATGGCGCGATTGCCACGCAGATCATGATCTGGAGCATCCCCATCGGCTGGATGAACAGCTTCACGCAGTACATGCTGGTCGCGCTCGACTTGCAGCGGCGCATCATGGGCGCGTTCGTGGTCGGCGTTGGCTTCAACCTGGTCGCCAACTTCCTGCTCATCCCGCAGTACGGCTATCAGGCGGCAGCTTTTAGCACCATCCTGTCCGAGGCGGTGCTGTTTGTGCCATTCATCATGCTTCTGCGCGGCAGCATTGGCGATTTGCCGTGGCTGAGTATGCTATGGCGGCCGCTGTTGGCCACGGCACTGATGATCGGCGCGGCAACAGTGGGCGGCTTCGTGCATCCGCTCTTCGCGGCAGCGGTGAGCAGTCTCGTCTACGTGCTGGCGTGGTGGTTCCTGCGCGCGCTCAGCCCGGAAGAATGGGCGCTGCTCGGCCCGCTGCTGCCCGGCAAACTACGGGCGCGCCTGCCGAAAACGGCGTAGCAAAGATCCACCACAGAGGACACAGAGCCACCAACTCTCTGTGTCCTCTGTGGTGATATTCCCTTGAGGTGCTCGTGTTTCGCTAGATCTCAACTTCCCGCATGTCCACGGTTGTCTGAATATCCTTATACGGCCGTACATCGAGCGCGCGCGTGCGCAGTCCGCGCAGGATGAACGGATTGGTAAGAATGGGCATGATAACGCGCTGGCCGTCGCGTTCGAGCGTCGCGTGGTATACCGAAATGCGGCGCATACCCGAGTGCCAGAACTCCTGCTCGAAAATCGGTTCGAGCAGTTTCCATCCCTTGCTGATCGCTGTGATCAAGGCATCGGCCCCGGCGTAGCGTTCGGAACGCGGATCCCAATGCCGGTGCATTTCGGAGTAATCCACATGGAAATCAGCACTACTGATCTCGGCCATTCTTCCCCATCCTCTGCAATCAATTGTCCAAAAGCATTGAGCCGACTGGATCATGGCAACCCCAAGTCTAGCGCAAATTCATGCAGAAGGGTTGTTAGCGTTAGCTGGGACATAGGCAGCCGGCCAGCACAGGCCCGCTAAAGCGCGTCCAGGACCAATGCAAAGTCATCTGCTGATGCCGCAGGCTAACCCCGGCCCGTTCACGAAGAACGGGGAACGGCGCGCGTCCAGATGTTCGCAACCGGGAAAGCGCAGGGCGGTGCGGGCGGATGCGGCCTTATTAGCAAGCCTGTGAAAGAGCGGACAAGGAGACAGAATCAAAATAAGGGACAGACACTTGAGGGAAGAAGCATCGAGACAAGAGGACAGAATAAGAGACAAATAGCGCACAATGGACTGGTTTGGCGGGCGGCCCGGCCGGACGGC
>JAEURB010000132.1 GCA_016788435.1 Anaerolineae bacterium
CACGTCCACGTTGAACCCGATGACAATCGCGCTGGCGGCGCTGGCCAGCATCACGTCGCTTTCGGTGATGTTGCCGACTTCCGCCATCAGCACGCGAAGGCGGATGCCTTCCTTGTTGGCTTCAGAAATCTGCGCCAGCGAGTCGACAATCGGCTGCAACGAGCCGTTGACGTCCACCTTGAGGACCAGGTTGAGGTCCTTGGTTTCGCCGGCGCTGTACTGGGTGAAGAAGTCTTCGAGCGACAGCGAAACGCGGCCACCCGGCGTGCGCTGGGCTGCGGCGGACGACTTGCGCTCATCAACGATCTGGCGGGCGAACTTGTCATTCTTCGCCGTCTCGAAAGAGTCGCCGGCCTGCGGCAGGTCGTGCAGGCCCAGCACCGCCACCGGGGCGGATGGCCCGGCGCTCTTTACCTGCTGGCCCAACTCGTCGTACATCGCCTTGATGCGGCCATACGATTGGCCAGTAATGACCACATCGCCAGTATTGAGCGTGCCGTTGAGGACAAGCAGCGTGGCAATAGGCCCGCGTGACTTATCCATGCGCGCTTCCAGCACCGTACCCTGCGGCTCGGCATTGGGGTTGGCGACGATTTCCATCTCATCAGCGGTCAACTGGATGGCTTCGAGCAGGTCGTCAATGCCTTCGCCCTTGATGGCCGCCACCGGCACGACGAAGGTATCGCCGTCCCAGTCCTGCGGGTTGAGGCCCACATCGGCCAGTTCCTGCTTCACCTTCTCGACGTTGGCGTTGCGCTTGTCCACTTTGGTGAGGGCCACGATGATCGGCACGTTGGCCGCGCGGGCGTGGTTGAGCGCCTCGCGGGTGGTCGGCATCACGCCGTCGTCGGCCGCTACCACGAGAATGGCGATGTCGGCACCCTGAGCGCCGCGCGCACGCATGGCGGTGAACGCCTCGTGACCGGGAGTATCAAGGAAGGTGATCGGCCGGCCGTCGTGCATCACGCGGTACGCGCCGATATGCTGGGTGATGCCGCCTGCCTCGCCTTCAGCGACGTGCGCCTTGCGGATGGTGTCAAGGAGCGTCGTCTTGCCGTGGTCAACGTGGCCGAGGATGGTGACGATTGGGGCGCGGCTCTTGAGGTTCTCGCGGCGTTCGCCGGCGTACATCTTGCGCCAGGTTTGCGCCGTTTCTGCGCGGCGCTCCTTCTCTTCTTTGGCGGCGATGATCGTGGCGGACTGGGCCTCGTAGCCCATATCCTCGATGACAATCGCTGCCGTGTCGAAGTCCACCTGCTGGTTGATGGAAGCCATGATGCCATTGGCAATCAGGCGCTTCATCACCTCGATGGGGCTGGCCGCAATCAAATCGGCGAGTTCGCGTACGGTGAGAAAATCCGGAACGAGTATGACTTGCTTTTCCTGTGCCATCCGTGCCTCCGTTGGCCGTGTGATGGGTCAGGAAAAGCCCGCCAGGGAGCTTACCCTTCACTCATCACGGCAAATATGGACTGAGTTGTCGAGCGCGGGCCGCGCTCGTGAGCCGGGCGATCACCGCCGCGTCTCCTGGGGCGCGGCCGAAGCCAACGCCAGTTGTGCCTGCCGTGCCGCCTCGGTAAGGCGGGCGCGGTCCTGGCTAGTGAGGGTGGCGCGCAGCGCGCGGGCCAGCACATCGCTGGTCAACACCCGCTGCCAGCAGCTTGCCTTGTCGCACAGATACGCGCCACGCCCGTTCATCTTGCCTGTCGGGTCCACCACGACCCCCCCGGCGGTTCGCACCACTCGCGTCAGGACACGTTTGCCGCCGTGTTCACGGCAAACCACACACATCCGCACGGGTACATGTTTGCGCGACGGAGTGGTCATCGCCTGCTACTCTTCGAAATCTTCCCACGGGCGCGTGCTACCGCGCTGCTTGCGCTGGCGCTTGGCCACGGTTCGGCCCAGTTGTTCATCGTACACCAACTGGCGGCCCTTCTTCTTCTTGCCCTTCTTGTCCTTCTGATCGCCATCGCTATCGTCAGTGGCTTCGTATTCTTCTTCGCCCGCGGCAAAGGGCAGAGGCTGATATCCGGGCTCACCCACCATCTCAGCCGGTGTTTCCGCACCGGTCAGTTCGGCGCCCGCTTCGCCCAGATCCGGCTCGACGGCTTCGGGGATGACCAGTTCGTCGAGCGCGGCCTGAACGACGGCCAGCGCATCGTCACCGAACGGATCAAGGATGCGGCGGAGGCGGTTCTCGTCAACCAGATAGCGCAGCATGATCTCGCCGGTATTGTTGAGCGGCGCGAGCGCTTCCTTCATCTCGTCGCTGATATTGAGCGCCGAGATCGGCAGTTGGAAGGCCCCCTGCGGCAGCGTGCGGCGCACGGCGTTGATTTCTTCCAGGCGCTTGCGGCGCAGCAACTCGCGGGCGGCCATATGGCGGCGCTGAGCAAGGTCGGCAAAGCGCTCCAGTTGGCGCAATTCTTCCGGCATGATCACGCGATTGGCGGCGCGTTTTTCCAGAATACGCTGGGCCTCGCCGGCCAGTTCGGCAATCTGCGCCTTGATGTCACGCAGCGGCGGTTGATCCAGCCCGGCCAGCGCCTCTTCGACAGACTCGCTTACGCTCTTGATATCAATCCGCCAGCCGGTGAGCTTGGCGGCCAGGCGGGCGTTCTGACCCTCGCGGCCGATGGCCAACGAAAGCTGGTCGTCCGGCACAATCACCACTGCCGTCCGGCCGCTGTCCGGGTCGTCTTCGAGATAGACGCCGCTCACGCGAGCCGGGCTGAGGGCCTTGGCGATGAAAATCTCCTGATTGGCGTTCCACTCGATAACGTCAATCTTCTCGTCGTGAAGCTCCTTGACGATGTTCTGGATGCGCGTGCCACGCTGCCCCACGCACGCCCCCACCGGATCAATACCATCCTGCAGGGCCGCGACCGCCACTTTCGAGCGATAGCCGGCCTCGCGGGCGATGTTTTTGATCTCAACCTGCCCGGTGTAGATTTCCGGAACTTCGAACTCCAGCAGGCGGCGCAACATATTGCGGTGGCTGCGGCTGAGCACGATTTGCGGCCCGCGCGTCGAACGCTTGACTTCGACGACATAAGCGCGGATTTTATCGTGGGGCTTGAAGCGCTCACCCGGAATTTGCTGGTTGCGCGGCATAACGGCTTCGGTGCGCTGCAGGCTGATCGTGATGACCGCCGGATTCACGCTTTGCACCGTGCCGCTGATGATGTCGCCCTCTTTATCAATGTACTCGTCGAAGAGCGAGTTGCGCTCCTCCTCGCGGATCTTCTGCAGGATAACCTGCTTGGCGGTTTGCGCGGCGATACGGCCAAAGTCACGAGCAGCCGTATCCACCTGCACCATCACCATGTCACCCAGTTGAGCTTCCGGTTCGAAGAAGCGCGCATCTTCGAGGAGGACCTCGGTGCGCGTGTCCATGATGTCTTCGACGACTTCTTTTTCGACGAACAGACGCACCACGAAGGTCTTGCGGTCAATTTCGGCTTCTACCCGCTGCGATTTGCCGATACCGGCCTCGCGCTGATACGCCGAAACCAGGGCTGTTCGCAGCGCTTCCAGAATCTTCTCCGCCGGCAGGGCGCGCGCCTCTGCGATTTCACCAAAGGCGATTTGCAGTTCACTCTTCATGCGTTTTGCTTGTACTCCGGGTACAAACCTCGGTCAACAACGTGCGGGGGAAATGGGCGGGGCAGCTCCGAGTGAAACTGCGCGTCGGCAATTCCTGCGAAAAAGAGTGGGGGCCGCCCACTCTTCTCCAACACACTCACTAACGATATTAACATAGAACGATTGAGGCGGCAAGGTGCGTGTGGGAGCGGGGAGAAACCTCACCCCCACGTCCACATGGACTGGCGAGCACTTAGCCCACCGCCTCAACTGTCGCTTCCGGCACGACTTCGTCCGTCGCTTCGGCTGGTGGCGGCGCGATCACCGGTTCGGCCACGAACGCATCAAACTTTAGGATGCGCCCTGCCCCGGCATCGGCCACATAGACCGAGCCATCGTTCGCCACCCAGATACCGCTGACGGTGTCGAACTGGCTGAGGTCGCCCGCGCCATCCACCGGCTGGCCGAACGAGCCGATGCAGTTTCCTTGCAGGTCGTAGACCAGTACGCGCCCGGCGTCCGGGTCGCCCACGTAGATGACGTTACGCGCCGAATCGACCGCCAGATACGGCCGGTTGCCCAGGTCTTCGTACCAACCGCGCACCGGGAAGGTGTACAGCGGATTGCCATCGAGGCCGAATACTGACACCCTGCGGTTCCACGTATCGGCCACGAACAGACGGCCATCTGCGCTGATGGCGAGGCCAGCCGGTTCGTCCAGTTGGCCGAGTTCAGCGCCCGCCGAACCGATATCACGCAGGAAGTTACCCTCGGCATTGTAGACGCGCACACGCTTGTTGCCAGTATCCGAGACGTAGACATTGCCATTGGCATCCACGGCCACGTCACGCGGCCCCCAGAAGCCATCCACCGGCTCGGTTTGGGCGGCCGCGCCGGCCTGATTGGGTGAACCCCACGAACGCACCAGCGCGGCCTGCGCGCCATCTAGCGTAAAATCGGCCACCCGATAGTTCCAGGTATCGGCCAGCACCAGGCTGTCATCAGGGCTGAGCGCCACGCCATTCGGCCGGTTCAGCGGTATGGGGTCGCCCGCGCCATTGACCTCGCCGGCCACGCTCCCATCGGCGTTGAAGATGACGACCCGGTTATTGAACTCGTCGGCCGCATACACGCGCCCCGCATCATCCACAACGACATCGCGAACGCCGTTAAGCGCCGGGGTCACCGTTGCGCCGCCGTAGGCCATCACCGCCGAACGCTGCTGCCAGTTGTCGGTGCAGACATTGGAGACCACCGCATCGAGCGGGTTGGCGACGGTCGCTTCGCCCACGCCAAGATCCCAGATCTGCGAGGCGATATCCTTGCGGACGTAGAAATACAGCCGTTCGCCGGGTGACCAGTTTTGCAAGTCGTAGTTTTCGCCGGTGGCCTGCCCGTAGGCGTTGTAATCGCGGTTCCACCAGATATCCCACAGACCCTGGCGCAGCTGCCCCGCGTTCGGCGTCGCGCCGCTGAAATCCCAGGCGTTGAGGAAGCGCGTGGCGTTCAGGTTGTAGTAGTTCCAGCTTGGCCACCACATCCGCATGTACTCGAAACGCTGGTAGCGATCTTCGAGCAGCGGCTCGACGCGCGACCGGATGTCCTCGCTGGCATAGACGATCAGCGCGTCGCGCACCGCACTCGGCGACGGGTTGTTACCGAAAAAGGTGGCATTATCGAGGTCGCGGAAGTACCACGTCACCGGCCAGGCATTGCCACCCCACGCGAACGGCACATCGTTCCCGGTGCCGGTGCGACGGCCGATCTCCTCGATTTGCTGCATCATCAGCTTGACGCCCGGCGCGGCATGGGCATAGACGAGGTACTCGGTGGCGAGGTCGTAGTTGATGTAAGCGGCCATCCAGGCGGTGCGCGCCGTCAGCACGGCCAGCAGGCTGAAGACGGTCACACCCGCCATACGCCAGAACTGGTGGATACCCACTTGCCGCGCGAGCCAGATCAGCCCTGCCACGACCAGAACGGTGATGGCGATGACGGCCAGCCAGCGATTTTGCTCCTGCTGCGCCATCGTGCTCAACCCGCCCAGCGGACCTTGGGTGAAGATGTAGGGCGAGACGATCTGGAAGCCGGTGATGACCAGCAGCGGCACCAGAATCAGCGTGATCCAGCCGCGCTTCCAGTAGGCCCGCCAGTTAACGCGCTCGAAGATGCGGCCCATGAACCAGCCGGTGAGCAGGATCATCGGTAGCGTGAGGTGCGTACCCAGCCAGGGCATCTTCTCACCAGCCAGCGTGTAGAAGACGAATATGTAGATCGCCCAGAATGACACGAAGAGCGGGAACGAGGGGTTGCGCAGGCGGTCTGCCCCCCACAACGCGGCACGGCGGGCTGCCAGCGGGTCAACTTCAGCGACAACTGACCCGCCCTCGCTCTCCATGGCCTCGGCCGCCAGTTCATCAGCCTCGTTGGGCAGCAACGGCGCATCCATCTGGCTTTCGATACTGCGGCGGCGCAGCGCCCAGAACGCCGACAGGCCGCCGAGCATGGCCGCGAACGAGCCGAGCAGCGGCAGGTATTCGTAAATCGGCATGATGACGAGCTGGTAGTAGTACTGCGGCTGGCCGCCCCGGCGCACGCCCTGCTGTTCCAGCCAGTAGCCGAGGCTGCCCACCATACCGGTCGCCAGACCGGTTGGGTTGGTGAACATGGTGGTGAAGAAAAAGACGAACAGCGAGTAGAAGATGATGGCCGAAATCAGCCAGCGCTTCCAGTTCCAGAGCAGGCCGAAGACAATCGAGAGCGCCAGCAGCGGCGCGACGACCATCCCCGAGCGGATCAGCCCGGCCTGCGAATAATCAACCGGCGAGGCCCCGGTCATCGTTACGGGAACGGCCGTCAGCCAAGGCAGGATGAACGTGCCAAGCAGCAGCATGATGTCGAATTCGGGGAAGCGGTAAAGCTTGCGCATCCAGCCCTTGGCATAGGCGAAGATGAGTGCAGCGATGACCGCGCCCGACGCCACCCAGACAATGATGATTGGCAGGTTGCTTTCGGCTTCGACATCCACGATGTCGTTCTCGGGGTCTTGGACCAGTTCATCGGCCTGCGATGGGAGTTTTGAGTACTCTTCGACCAGGATCAGGCCGGACGTGACCACAAGCGCCAGCGCGATAATGATGATGATCTGGCCGATAGGCAGGCGCGCCCGGCTGCGGCGGAAGGCCCACAGTGCCGTGCCTGCCACCACGAAAATCAGGCTGAAGAAGAGCACCAGGGACCAACTGGCGAACATCGAGAACTCGACTGCCATTGGCTGACCGCTGCCGATCCCCTGAATCTGCTGGCTCAGGAAATTGAGGCGTCCCTCCAGCGTCGGGTAAGTCGCCAGCGAGATCGCCAGCAGCGCGTAGGCCATCAGCGCGAGCGTGCCACCCAGGAGCAGCGGGATAATCAGCGTGTAGAACAGGTTACGGGTGGGCCGCTTGCCGTACTGCTGGATCAGCCGCGCTACCCAATAGATGGTGAGGAACAGACCGAAGATCGCCACGTACATGAAGGCGACTTCCTTCGAGCCGAGGCTAAGCAGCATCGCGCCGGCGAAGATATAGAGCCAGCGGGCGCGCCGCCGCAAGGTCAGCGGCCCGTCCACATACATGAACGTACACCACACCATGATCATGGTGAAGAAGATGGACGGCGTGTCTTCGCGCATGTAGCGGTGGTGGAAGAGCAGCAGCGGCGAGATGAGGATCATCAGGGCGGCCAGCAGCGCCCCGGTGCGGCCCAGCCAGCGCCGGAAGAGCAGCGGGAACATCACCATCAGCACGCCGAGAATGGCCGGATAGAGGCGGCTGGTGAAGTCGTTGGCCCCGAACAGCGCATACATCAGCGCGTTAATGTGGAACAGGATCGGCCCGTGCATCAGCGGCGTGTGCTGGAACGTGCCGTTCTGGCCGAGCAGGAACGAGTAGTAGGTGTGCAGGCTCTCGTCGTGGCTCATCACGCGGTCACCCAGGCCAGCAAAGCGGGTGACGAGCGCGATGACGAAAATGGCCAGCCAGCTCAGCGTGTACCAGTCGAGGCGGACGCGCTGGCGCAGCCAGCCCGCTGGTGATGCGCTGCTATCGTTGTGCGTGTCGGGGACGGTGATGGTGGACATCGTGCTCCTATCGGGCCTGCGCGCCAGACGTCAGGCGTGGGCCGGTATCGGGTCGAATAGTCCGGGCGGCCGCCTGTGTCGGCGCGTACTCGGGCTGCGAGGGAGGAGTTAACGGGATAGCCACGCCGGCTCCATGCAGCAGTTCGGCCAGCGGCGCATCGGTGGCCGAAGCGCTGGAAGAAACGGGCGTAGGCTGCATAGGCAGCGCCAGCGCGGCGAGACGGCCGGGCGAAAGCAGCCAGGGCAGCAGCAGCGCCGCAGCGACCAACACAGCCAGCAAACCCACCCGGCGCTGGCTGAACGGCCAAACCGCCCGGCGCGGCGACAACAGGTCGTGCTGTACGGCGCGCCAAAGCTGCCCGGCTTGCGCGGGCTGCAAGCGGCCCAGGGCTGGCAAATCGGCCTGCAGGCCCGCCAGCGCGCCGCGCTGACGGACATATACCGCGTGGCAGCGGTCGCAGCCGTCGAGATGAGCCGCGACCTGCGAACGGCTGGCGTGGGGCAGCTCGCGCTCCAGCCAGTCGGGCAGCAGCGCCCGGCATTCGTGGCAGGTGATAGATTTAGTCGTGTTCATTCGCGCCACGCCCACAATTCTTCGAGCAGGCCCTGGCCCGGCCCGTCGAGCGCCTTGCGCAGCGTTTCGTGGGCCAGGCGCACCCGGCTTTCGGCGGTCTTTGGCGGACAATCCATGATTTCGGCCACTTCGCGATAGGTCAGGCCGTGGGCGTAGCGCAGCACAACTGCTTCGCGCAGGGCCGGCTTGAGGTGAGCCAGCGCCTGTTCGAGCGCCTCGCGCGCGCTGCTTCGAGCATGGGCCGCCTCGGGTGTTTGCGAACGGGGTGCGGGCAGTTCACCAGCCACCAGCGCGCCGAGGTCTACGAGCGGACGGCGGCTGCGGCGGTAGTGATTGCGGCAGCGGCTGATAGCGATGGTATACAGCCACGTCTTGAACGAGGCGCGCGCGGGGTCGAAACGGTAGAGATTGCGGAAGGCATAGACGAATGCCTCCTGCGCCACATCCTCGGCGTCCTCGTGATGCAGCAGCAACCCGTAGCACAGGCGGTAGATGCCGCCCGCGAACAGGTCATACAAGGCCGCGTAACCGGCCTGGTCGCCCGCCCGGCCAAGGGACAGGGCAGCTTGCAGGCGTTCCGGATCAGGCGCGGTCATCCGCCCTCCTCCATCCGTCATATCCGCCCTTTATACAGGTCATCGCCGCGCCTTCCTCAACCACGCTCACCCGGCCCCGCTCCGTCATAGATATCCTGCCGCACCCACAATTGGGTGAGGGTGTCAAAAGTGGCGGCACGCGCACCCGGGTACATCATATGCTGCCCCCACCAGGCGGGAACTTCGTTCAGAGAGAGGCCGCGCGGCGACCATGTGCGCGTCAGCGTGAACGACTGGCCAACAAATGGCCCGCCCAAATCAGGCTGGCCAGCCGTTTCAGCGAGGAAGACTTCGGCACCGGCGGCTTCACGAGCATCCTGCACGAAGCGGGCGAAGCGGTAATCGCGCACCAGCCACGCCAGCACGCCATTTTGCGCGCCCTGTACGGCAATCGGCAGTTCGGGCAGGCCGCCGGACTGGCGGTCAGCAAGTTGTTTCAAGGTGGCCGAAAGCAGGATCGTGTCGTTATCGGTGGCGGTGAAGTGCCAAGGCTCGGTGGGATCTTCGGCCAGATGGACGGATGCCAACCAACCTGAGCCGAGCGAGGCGAAACCGCCGAAGACGATGAATGCCAGCCCGACACCACACCACACAGTATGCCGATCCCACAGGTTCGTGCCGAGTACGGCGATCACCCCGGCGAACAGGGCCATGACAGCCATCAGGATCACGCTGGTAGCATCAACCGGCGCGGCCGATAGCTGCCCGGCCGGGGCCTGCGCCAGCGCCCGCGCGAAGGACTGGAACGCTAACGAGAAGATCAGCAGCAAAGCGCCCGTCACCAGTGCAGCGATGAAGCGGGCACGATACGGAATCCACGCGCCGGGCCGATCATCGGCGCGCAGCAGTTCGACGAGCAGGCGCCCCGCCAGCCCGGCCAGGGGCACGGTTACCCACAGCGATTGCTCCGGGCCGGTGACAAAAAACAGCGAGGCCAGCACGCCCAGCCCTAGCCAAACGATCAGGAACCGCTCGGCCGGGCCAGCCAGCCCGCGCCGCGCTAGAACGCCGAATCCGATCAGGCCGAGCAGCCAGGCCGCCGTTTCGTAGAAGACGGACGCCAGTAGCGCGTGCAGCAGAACCGGCCCGCCCAGGGGAGAGAAGCGTTCGGCCACCCCGCCCACCGCCGCAGCGACCGCGTTCAGCCCGGCTGGATAGAGCATGAAAGCCGTTGCAGCGACTGCTACCACGCCCAGCGGCACAAGCACGGCCGCCACCCACGGGAAGCGATGCGTTTCGGCCTCATCCCGATCAGCCTCAACTGGCTCATCGGCGGGTTCCGGCCTTTCGCGCAGGGCGAGGAAGGTTGCGATCAGCACGATGACCGTCAGGATCAGGCCATCCCAACCCGTCAGCAGCGCCGCTGCAACCAGCGACGTGACGCCGCCCAGCGCATAGCCGTTGTGAGCCGTTTCGCGATAGCACATCAGCGCCCACAGGCCAACCGCGTTCAGCACCAGCGCCCAGATCAGCGGGGCGCTTTGGCGTGAAGCCAGCAGCAGCGTGGGCGAGAAGACCAGCGCCAGACCGAAGGCGAAGGCCCAGCTGGTTCCCAGTTTGCGCTGGAACAGCAGCGGCGTAAGGACCAGGCACGCGCCGGCCAGCGCTGTGACGAAGCGGGCCGCGAACTCGCTGCTGCCCATCGTCATGAAGGCCGATGCCTGCGCCAGAAACACCGCCGCGCTCGAAGCAGTCAGCGAGCCGCCGGGCGTGTGCGGAACCACAGCGCGCAGGGCGGCGAGCGCATCCGGCGATTCGCGCACGGCCATCGGGATGGCATCGAGCGCGATCAGCCGCAGTGCCAGCGCCAGCGCGAACAGCCCGATGGCCACCAGCGTGCCGTAGGACACGCTCCAGCCCGCTGCTACCGGGTGCGCCTCGTGCGTTTCGCCACTCATCACGTTTTGCATCGGCTCACATCCCTGTCGTCGTGCGGTAGACGCGGCTGCCGCCAAAGTCGCAAAGCAGCGGCAGGCGGTCACGGAACTTGAGTTCGGCGTCCGGGCCGTATTTGTCGCGTTCGGCCGTTCCAAACACGATGTAGTCTATGCCGTAGCGGTTAATCACGTCGGTGACCGCCGCCCAGTTCTGCTCGGCGAACAACGTATCAAGGTCCTGTTCGCGGCTTCCGGCGACGATGCCGTAGGTTGGGCCGCGCCATTGGCCCTCGTGGCCCGGCCAGTTCAGCACGTTGGGCAGCCCGGCCAGCCGCCCAGCCAGGCCACTCGGCGGATTGCCACCATCATACGAGTTACCCACACGCTCGGCCACCACCACATCATCGCCCTGCACCAGCGCGGCCAGGCAGGCAATCGCGGCCAGATCGTCTGGCGAGGCGACCGACGACGCTCCGTCAAGCGTCAGCGGTTCATCGTTGAAGCCACCTGCGCGGCCCGTTTCAACCTGCGTGCGCCAATAGACCCCCGCGACCGGGTACACCAGCCCAAGCGCCAACACAGCCACCAGCAGCGCGACATACGCGGCGCGCCAGCCCAATCGAAGCTGCGGCGCGCGGGCTTCGGCCAGCACGCTGTAGACGCCGTAAGCCGCCGCCACACCCCAGAGCAGCCACGCCTGATAGTAGAACTTGAAGACCGTATTCATGCGCGTGCCGAAGTTGTCGCGCAGGTACACGAACTCAGGCGTCAGGGTGAGGACGATACCAGCCCCTACCAGCAGCAGCGCGAAGCCAGCCGACGGCGAGAAGGTGATGATCGAAGCGGCGGGCTCGTCGGTATTCCGGCGGCGCGGAAAAAGGCGCGCGACCACGACGACAATCCCGGCCAGCAGCAGCAGCGCCGTCAGGCCATGTGTGACGCGCTTGTTGAGCAGCGCCGGAAGCACCGCCCCCCAGCCGCCGTTGGCCTCGACGAAGCCGAGCGCCGAGCGCGACAAGTCGGGCGAAACCGAGCCGAGGATAACGAACACCATCAGCGCGACGACCAGCAGGCCAACGAGGATGAACGCCGTCAACAGGCCGACGGGCCAGTTCATGCGCCGCCCACCGCGCCAGATTTCGACGATCAAGAAGCCGGTGACCAGCAGCAGCAACGGGCCGAACATGACGAAGAACTGCGGAAACCAGGTGGGATGGAGGAAATTGGGCAGCACGCCGCCCAACTGCGAGCGGAACGAGATCAGGAACGGCAGGACCATGACCCCCGCCAGACCGATCAGCAGCACGCCGAACAGCAGCAACTCGCCGATATCGCCCTTGTTGAGCCGCCCCTTTCCCTTGTCCATCAGGCGGCGCAGGGCCTCAGCGCCGACGAAGAGCGCCAGATAGATCGGCCCGTCCCACGTGTTGAGGAAGACCAGCCCGCCCAGCACGGCCGCGTAGAACACGGTCTCGCGCAGGTTGGGTGCACGTGCGCGCAGCAAGATATGCAGGGCCAGCCCAATCGCCAGCGCGGCGAACGGCAGCGCCAGCACATGCGGATGGGCGTCGGCCAGCAGGAAGCTGAACTGCGGGAACTCGTCAATCACCTCCGAACGCCCGCCATCCAGGTTGAGATCGTTCAAGACGCGCGCGCCACGGAAGAACCACCAGTACTCCCACGAATCAAGGCCAGTGGCAGTTGTCAGCCGCTGTTCGCTGCGCTCGTTCGCGCCGAAGAACTGGAGATACTCGGTCGAAGCGCCGTAGTTGTAAGGCACTTCGATCAGGGGGGCCTGAAAGTTGCCGAGGATGACCACCATCAGCATGGCGAGCAGGCCGGTAAGGATAGCCGCGCGCCGCCCCGGCACAGAGAGGAAGGCCGGCGCTTGCCCCACTGCGCCAGCGGCCAGCACGCGCAGGCGCGTAAGGGCGTTGCCACGCACCAGGTTGTAGCCGACGCCGAACACCGTGAGGCCGGTCAGCGCGAAGAGCATGGCGACCATCAGATTAAAGGTCATCGTGCTGGGCGCGCCGCTGAGCAGGCCGAGCATAGCCGCCATCACGTAGCCGAAGTAGTAGTAACTGATCGAGTAACCGGCCATCCACGGGTCATTAGGCGGGAACTGATCGCTGCGCATCACGGCGCTGATGAAGGCCAGTTCCATCGGCTTTTCCGTGGCGCTCAGGCCGTTCTGATAGGCACGCACCACCGCCCACGCAACGAACAGCACGGCGAAGAGGACTTCGGCGCTGATGATGACGGCGCGGTTCTCTTTCCAGTAGTCGCGCAGGTTCATCCGGCGGCCGCTGGTCCATGCGCCCAATGCGATGACGCCGGTAAGCACCCAGGCCAGCACCATGCCATCGGTGCTGTTGCGCAGGAAACCGAGCGAGGCCAGCAGCCAGTAGATGAAGGCCACGAGCAGCACGCCCGCCGCCCGCGCCAGCGTGTAGCCGCGGTCCGGCAGGCCGCCCAGCACGCGCCAAACGAGCGGCAGCGCGGCCAGCCCGGCCAGCGTGACCAGCGCCCACCAGATCAGGAGCATTCCGCCTTCGCGGGCCAGCCAGTCGAGGATGCTCACCTAGCCCACCTCCTGCAGCACGGCGTTTTGATTCACGCGATAAATCGTCGAATCGCCGCTGGTGAAGACCGGTTCGAGCAGGCCCAGTTCAACCATCTGCGGGAACTTGGCGAGGCCGCCGTCGTTGTAGTAGGCGCGTTCGTAGTCGCCCACGATCACGTATTCGACGCCATAGTGCTGCAGCATGTTCCACGCCTGCGCGATATCGGCCGTTTCGTAGAACCAATTGACGTTGGCATTGCGCGTTTCGACGATGCGCGGCATGGGGTCGAGCACGCGCTGCTGGCGCTGGTGGAAGTTCCAGCCCAGCACCGTGGGCAGGCCGGTGTAGATTGAGATACGGCCATTCCAGCGGTACTGCGTGTCGTCGCCGAGGCCCTCGATGATGGTGGGCGTGCCTTCAACATTCTGCTGCAGCCACTTGATCATGGCGTAGTCATCGGCCAGCGGGAACGGCGCGCGTTCGGGGTGTTCGGCCAGCACGGCATTGTCACCCTCCCAGCGGGTGGCCTGCCGCATGAAGTCCATGCCGTTGAGCGTCAGCGGCAGGTCGGCCACCATGCGGAAATTCGCCTTGCCGCGCGCCGCCATGATCGGGAAGAGGGACGCCACCGTGACGAGCAGCACGAGCGCAATCGTCCACGGGATACGCACCCAGGCGCGCCAGCTTTCGGAAGCCGTCCACAGCCAGGCCACCGCCGCGCCACCGACGACGCTGAACATCAGCCAAACCTGCATATAGAACTTGAAGACCGTGTTCTGGCGGCCGATATCGCCTTCCAGCACGATGATTTCGACGCCGAGCGTGAGCGCCACCGCCAGCCCCACCAGCGCCAGCGCGTACTGCATGGCCCGGTTCTGGCCGCGCCGGAAGAAGAGGACGGCCACCCACACCAGCAGCGGCACCGCGATCAGGGCTACCTGATAGCTGGCGATTGACAAGGCCACCGCCGCCAGAATCGAGCCGAGGACGAGCGCCAGCAGCAGCAGCACCCGCCCACCCTTCCCGCGCAGGCTACCCACCTTCTCGCCGCGCAGCCAGCGGCCGGTATCCCAGATCAGCAGCGAGATGATGAGGAACAGGAACAGGCCGTGAATGTCAAAGTAGGCCCACAGCGGAGTTTTGCCGTCCGTCCACGGACGTACGGCGTTATAGCTGGTCGCAAACCACGTCGTGTAGGGCAGCACAGCCAGGAAGCTGGCAGCCACGAAACCGCCGATTCGACCGGCCGCGTCGAGCAGCGACCAGCGGCTGACGTGCCGCCAGGCTAGCCACCACGCGAAGCCGAGGCCGAGCACACCCAGCAGCATGAAGGTGATCCAGTCCCAGGTGTTGGTGGCGCGCAGCATACCGACCACAATCGCGCCCGCCGCAATCGCCAGCCAGCGCGCGCTGCGCCGCCGTTTATCACCACCCGCGATGAGTACCTCGTTCAGCACGAAGGCCAGCACAAACAACTGCATCGGCATCGAAATCATATGCGCGTGCATATCGCCGTAGATGAAGGTGAAGGCCGGCATTTCGGTGATGGCCTGCCCCTCGACGCCCGGTGTTTCGGCCAGTATACGGCTTGGCCCCCAGAACCAGCGTTCCGAGCTGATGTACAGCGGGTCACCCGCCAGAATCCGGCCGAAGCCATTGCCGAGGCTGGTGAGGATCGCCCCCGCCCCGTCCAGTTCGTAGCGCACGCGGTCGCTCAGGCCGGGGTTCGCAGCCCGCGCATAAAGGGAAGCAAGGTCCGCTTCGGCCGGCTGCTCACCGTTATGCTGGGTCACGTATTCGTCAATCAGGAACGATTCCATCCCGGCCGGCTGTTCGTAGCCGCCCATGCGGGCGATACCGGTCAGCGCAACCCTCGGCGTGTCGAGATTGCCGAACACGGCGACGAGGAAGATGGCGGCGATACCCGCTCCCCACGCGCTGCCTGGAATAGCAAAACGGCTGCGCTTGAGCCACGCTACCAGGCTGAACGAGACGGTGAACGCGCCCATACCGGTCGCCGCGAACAGCGTGGGCAGGATCAGGTTGAAGGCAAAGGCCGGGTCCATCTTGAGCAGCAGCACGGGCGCGCCGACGATGACGAAGCCGTAGTAGTAGTAGTTGATGTAACCGCCCGCGTACCACGGGTCATAGGGCGGAAAGATCGTGCTGCGCAGCACCGCGTTGAAGTAGGCGAAGTCCATCGGTTTTTCGCCGCCGAAGCCGTCGTGCCACAAATCCGGGTTGCTCAGGCGCACGGCGAGGAAAGCCGCGAACAGCGCCAGCGTCAGCAGGTCAATGACCAGCATCCGCTTCCAGTGAGCGCGCACCCAGCCGAGCAATTCGCGCCGCCCGCGCCAGCTCACCGCCAGCCCAAGCAACAGGAGCGCGACCATGCCGATGGCGATGCCCGCCTGCGACCAGGCCGGGATGCGGGCGCTGGCCAGCACCCATACGCCCCAACTGACGAAGAACATGCCCATGAACTTGGCCACGCCGTAACCACGGTCGGCCAGGCCAGGCAGCAGCGCGTATAGCAGCGGAAAAACCGCCGCGCCGAACAGCCAGATTGCGGCAATCCACGCGATGACGCCGACTGCCTGATTGGTGTTGATCAGGCTATCAGCAGCAAAGCGGTCGCTCCATGTGCCGCCACTGTACTGAGTCTGCGCCTGCTCGTCCGTCAGCAGCAGCGCAGTCGGTGCACGGTCGCCCAGTTCGGTGCTGATGGCCGCCGGGCCAACCAGCGTCGGGTCGCAGAAGTACAAATCCGGGTCTTCCGGGCAGTTGTAGAAGACCGGGGACTCATAGACGCGGGTCAGCGGCACTGCGCCGAGAATGTCACGGGCGGTCTGCGGGTCGTAGTCATCTGCCTTGCGGAAGATGAATACGACGGGGTGGTCGTAAACGCTGAATGCCTCTTCCGACTCCCACTCGTTCAGCCAATTCGGGCTGTCGTAGGTGGGCAGGTACTGGTCACTGAAGCGCCACTCGCCAAGCTGGTAGGTCTCCTGAAAGGTGCCAACCAGTTCGTAGCCGAGTTCGCCGCTGAACAGCGCCTTGTAGTAAACGTTGGTCATCGGCCAGCGCAGCGGATTACGCGAAACCGTGTCGTAGAAGCGGTTGCTGCTGATGGCGATGTAGTCGCTGTTGTCGAGCGTCAGCAGCACTTTAGCCAGCTTCGACGGCTCGTCTTCGTAGACCATGTCCTGTTCGTAGCCAGTGACGAGGCCCCACCACGGGTCGCGGCCGTTGCACTCGTCTCCGCTGCCGATCAGGCCGGGAGGCGGGTCATCGGCCAGCGAAATGCCGGCGGGCGGGGTGCAGATCTTGGTCGGCACCGGGTCATCCCACGCGCCTTCCCACGTGAACAGTGTGCCGCCGCTGAGTACCGGCCCGCCGGAGATGAGCTGCACGTCGAAGACGTACTGCTCGCCCGCCTCGACGGTGAATGGCTCGTCGAAGGCAATCTCGACCGGATCGCCCACAATCGAAGTGTCGCGCGTCAGGTTTTGGTCGAGCGTAGCCGTGCCCATCACCTGCCCGTCTGACAGGCGGCGCACGGTGAACTGCATGACCTCATTTTCGGGATCGTTCAGCGAATCGCCGAGATGCGGCGCGATGATCCGGCTGATAGTCCCCGTGCCGGTCGCGGTGAACGGGTTGCTCGATGACGGCATCCCGATCAGGTCATACTGCGTGACCCGCGCAATCAAGTCGTCACTGCTGCCCCAGCGGTTGGGGACGGCGATGTTGATCAGCGGGACGCTGGCCGTTTCGTAGTCGCCCTGATTCATGACGACCATCTGATTGCTGCCGGTATCCACCGGCATCGCGAAGTCGCCGGGCAGGTTCTCCCACACCCAGTACGATGCCTGCACGCGGGTGAGCATGTTGCGGTAGACGTTGGTATAGGCGAGCGCCCACAGCACCGTCATCAGCGGCACGGCAATCAGCAGCACAGTCGCAGCCACGCGGCGCACCGGCTTCCAGCGGCCGGGTTTGTTGCGCGCCCAGCCCCAGAATGCCCACAGCCCCCACGCCGCCATGACGATCAGCGCCGGATAGAGGGGCAGGAAATAGCGCATGGTCATCACCCAGTTCCGCCCCATGAAGAGGAAGTAACCGAGGATCCATACCAGCAGAAGCACATGCGTGAGCGCGCCGGGTTTGGCGAACAGCAGGCGGAGGAGGGCTACTACGACGGCAATCCAGGCCGTGAGGCCGAGCAGGATGCCCATCCCCCACACAACCATGTTCCACCACGGGAACACGAAGGCGGTGCGGCCCAGCCACTGAAAGTTGGGCGGCGAGTCCGCCGCGCCGCTGACCAGCATCTGCGCGGTCGCCAGGTCCTGGAACCAGCGCGGGTTGAAGCTGAGGCCGAGAATGCCCGGCCCCATGAAGGCGTAGGGATTAGTGAGGCGGAACACAATGATCGAGGCCAGCCCGGCCAGAATCAGCCCGGCGGCCGTGTGCCAGAACAGGCGGTTGCGGATGGCGGGCGGCGTTTTGCCGAGGAAGGCCGGGTAAACGCGCAGCACGGCGGCTACCAGCAGCAGGCCCGCCAGCGGCAGCAGGTTGATGCGGCTGGCCATCGCTGCGCCAAACGCCAGCCCGAAGAACAGGTAATCGCGCAGGCGGCCGTCTTTCTGCACGTAGACGACCGCGACCAGCGTGAAAGCCGCGAACAAATTACTGATAGTGTCGGTCGTGGCGAAGTGCGCCATCTGCACGGAGAAGGCCGCACCGCTGTAAAGGAGCATGGCCAGCAGACCGACCCAGGCGTTGTGCAGTTTGCGCCCCAGCACGAAACACAGGACGACGATGATCATCTCGGAGAGCGCCGACAGATAGCGCCAAACGAGATGGACGCCATCATACGTGTGCCAGATGTTGCCGTTCCCCTCAGGCGACAGCGCATTTGCAACTGTCACGACGCCCTCGGCCGTCAGCCGGGCGGCGAAGAGCGGCAGCGTGCCGTAAACATACATGCCGTGGCCGCTGTTGGCGTTATGCGGGTTCCACGTCGAGCACAGCGCATCGAAGTAGGGGCCAGCGCCGCCGCTGTCGGGATAGCGGCCAAGGCAAAGCTCGATCTGCTGCTCGGGCGTGATGGTATCCGAGCTGGAGTCGCTGGGGTTGAGGCGATTGCCGAGGCCCTGCGCCACGTCGGTCAGGAACCGTTCGTCGGGGTGCAGGTGGGTGAAATCGTCCCAGTTGAGGCCGGTAAAGCGCAGGTAGCCGCCCGTCAGCAGGATGATGAGGAACAGCACCGGCACAAGCCAGCGCCGCCGGGGTTTCTGGCGGGATGGAGTGGCCGGCGCGGAAATTGGCGTGAGCATAGGTTCAGCTTGCTGCATCAAGTCACCCTGGTCGTACGACGCGCCGCTCAAGTGTTACACACCGCGCCGCGCTTTTCCTCAGTCCGGCGCGGCGCAAACTGCACGATTGTCCCACGCGCTAGCCTACGGCATCTGACAGGCGCATTTGTTCGATGGCCGCATTGAGCGCGGCCTCGCCCGGCGCAGGCACGCGGAACGTCTGGAACGATTCTTCCGGCTGGTAGGTCTGGATCATCTGACGGTGGCCCTGCGGAAAGAGCATTTGCAGCCAGTCAGCCGTTTCCACATCTTCTGGCGCGAGCAGGAATAACAGGTCACGGTTCGGGTCCAGCCGGTAGTCATCCTCGCGCATCAGGCCGTTTTCCAGCCAGTCGGGCAGTTCGACCCTTTCCGGCACGCCGTTCGGGAAATCAAGATGCCTGACCTCGATACCGAGCGCGCGATGATCCCACCAGTATGGGTAGCCGATCACGAAGATGTTGCCGTAATCGCCCGCGCCTGAATCAACGAACTCGCGCATCGCCTGGCCGCCCGCGCTGTGCGCCTGTGACGACCCTGTGAACAGCGGAACATACCCCGTCCAGTAGGTGTTCACATTCGCCATGCCCGAGCCGAAGATGAGCGCCCCAGCCCCGGCCGACGCCAGCACTACGCCAACCCGGCCCCGGCCGAGATTGGATACACCCAGCACCAGCCCGGCCATCGCCAGCCCGGCGAACAGATAGACGATGGGCAGCGTGCCACTCATACGGGTCGCGCTTGGGTTCTCGTTCGGGTAGGCGATGGAGAAGGCCGAAGCGAACATCAGGATCAGCGCCATCGGCGGCAGCAGCCAGGCGGCCGGGTCGCGCCAGCGCACCATCAGGAAGGCCCACGCGCCCAGCCCGACGGCCAGCAGCGCCCCGCTGATCGGGTCGAAGGCCGGTTTGAGCGACGCACTCTGGAACCAGGCGACATCGCCCCTCCAGTGATACATCAGCAGCGCGTTACCGAAGTTGGTGGCTAACTGCGGAAAATTGTCAGCGAAGGCTCCCAACCGCTCGCCAACCGTCGCTTCGCGTGAAATCAGGTTGCCCGCTTCGTCGGTCGTTTGCAGGATGTCATCACCGAACAGACGGCCGCTCGTGCGCCGCCAGAAGTCCTGCGGGTATTCCAGCGAATAGGCGAACAGAGGGACGAAGAGGGTGAACGACACCAGCGCCAGAAGCAGCGTGTTAACCACCAAACGGCGCAACCCGCGGCGTCCCCGCCAGTGAAAGGCGAAGGCGATGGCCGCGCCCACCACCACGACCACTGGCAGCAGGCGAATGGCCTGGTAGGTATACAGGCCCACGCCGAGGACGATGCCGGTGAGGACGAAGTCCCAGATGCGGTTGCCGCGCAGCGCCCGCGTGAATGTGAGGATGAAGAGGCTGACGAAAAGTGGTGTGAGGATGATGCGCTCGCCCAACCGGCTGAGCGTAATGTGCCAGTAACTGACAGCCACCAGCGCCGCCACGCACAGCCCGACGACCACGCCGAGCGTAGGCCGCTCCTTGCCAATTACGGTCTTCGACATGAAGTAGAGCGCTGGAAGCGTTAGCACGCCTTCCAGCACGTTCAGCAGCTTCAGGCTGTCAAAGGAAAGGGAC
>JAEURB010000158.1 GCA_016788435.1 Anaerolineae bacterium
GGTCGGCCGCCTCATTCACCTCGGCTGGCAGATTCTGCATTCCGGCGAGGTAGAAGATCATCAGGTAACCGGCGTCTTTCCAGATACCGACAATCATCAGCGAGGCGAGGGCCAGTTCGCGGTTGATCGTCCAGTTCTGCGGGCCGGTATAGCCGAGAAATTGCAGCGCGCTGTTAAAAAGGCCGTAATCGGGCGTGAAGAAGAACAACCAGATCGTGGCGGCGCTGACCATCGGCAGCATCGTGGGGTAAAAAAAGGCGACGCGGGCCAGACCGATGCGCTTGATGGCGCGGTTGACGGCCAGCGCGAACAGGAATGCCAGCGTGATGCTGCCCGCCACCACGACTAGCGCGTAGACCAGCGTATTGCCCAGCACGCGGAAGAAGATCGTCCCCTCTTCGGTCGAAGGGTCGAACATGGCACGGAAATAGGCCAGCCCCACGTCGTGCGGGCCGCGAATGCTGCGTTCGGCTTCCTCGATGCCGGGCAGGCCGAGATCCGACGTTCGTAAACGGTCGGGGCGGTTGGGATGATAGTAGGTCTGGCTGCTCTGCACGACCTGAATCGTCGGGTAGATCGTGAACATCACCACGAAGATCAGGGTGGGCAGGATGAGCAGATAAGGCAGCGGCGATACGCGTTTACCGCGCCAGCGCAGGCCCCGTCGGACGGGAGTCATCAGGCGGTACGCTTTTCAGCAGTCAATGGCGCTTGCATGACGGCCCCTCACCCCCGGCCCCTCTCCCCGCTTGCGTGCGAGAGAGGAGTAAGTCACTTTGCAGCAGCGAGGCATGCCTCGCCAATTGCAATCAATAACTCATTAGGCAACGCATGCGTTGCCGCCACAAAAGGCATCGCAGTTGAGTAGGGGCGGCTCGCGAGCCGCCCATGAGAATGAATCTGATTCGTGGGCGGACACGCAGGCCCGCCCATCCAAATGACCCTCCTGCCCCGCAGCCTTCCCCCTCTCCCCGCTTGCGTGGGAGAGGGGGTACAGGGGGTGAGGGGCTGCTCTTAACCTAGCGGAAAATCTCCAGGATGGCGTCAGCTTCCGTTTGCGCGGTCGCCATCCCCGTAGCGGGGTCGGTCTCGCCATTCAGCACGGCCAGAATCTGCGTGTGCAGCACATTGCGCACATCGGCCAGCGACTGCACCGAGAACTCGCGTACAGCCGAGTCGAGCATGGCGCGGGCCTCATCTACCTGCGGGCGCTCGGCGGCATATTCCGTCCAGGCGGGCAGCTCGAAACCGCTGTCGCGGGTGTTGTAGTAGCCGCTCTGAATCGACCAGTCCACCGTTTGCTCGGGGGCGGTCAGCCATTGCACGAAGTCCCAGGCGGCCGCGGCCGTCGCGTCGTCAATGCCCTCGACGAGGTACATATTGCCGCCGCCGGTCACGCTGTACGAACCACCGTCCTTGCCCGGTACACCCATCACGCCCACCGTAAAGCCGGCGTTGTTGAGGATGTTGCGCAGTGAACCGCTGCTGTGCACGATCATCGCTGCTGCGCCATCGGTGAACGCACCGGGCGCATCGCCCCAGTTATCCTGCACGCCATCGGGTGTGGCCCCGTAGGTTTGATACAGGTCAATCCAGTACTGCAGAGCGTCAATCGAGGCCTGCGTATCGAAGAACACCTCGGTGTCGCTGTCCGACACGATGTTCTCGCCGCCACCGGCCGCAAACGGCTGGAAGACCCAATACGGCCAGCTGTTCGGGATCAGAATGCCTTCGCGCTCGTCAGTCGTCAGCGCCTGCGCGGCAGCCGCCAGGTCGGCCCAGTTAGCGGGCGCTTCGAGGCCGGCTTCGCTCAGCAGGTCGGCATTGTAGTACAGCAGCACGGTCGAGCGCTGGAAGGGCAGGCCGTACAGTTCGCCCGTTCCGTCACCATCCGAGTCGTAATAGCTGTTCTCCAGCCACGTCGGCGTGAAGTCGGCCAGATAAGCCTCATCCGCGCCATCCCAGGCCTGCACCGCGCCGGCGTTAACCAGGTCGTAGATATCCGTGGCAAGCATGATGGCCAGCGCCGGCAGGTCACCACCGGCTTCCTGCACGGTCAGCAGGCGGTTCTTGACGTCGGTGTAACCACCTTCGAACGACCACTGAATTTCGACGTCAGGATGCTCGGCCATGTAGGCTTCGGCATAGCCATTCAGAACTTCGGTGATCGGGCTGTCTACCGCAATCGGGAAGAAGATTTGAACGACGGTCTTGTCCTGCGCCTGAACGGCGCCCAGCGAAAGCAGCAGCAGGAATACGGTGACCAGCAGAATACGTTGCTTCATGGGTGGAACCTCCGGAAATCGAGCGTCAAACGGGTGGGTTGGCGGTGGCCGCGAACCGTAACTGAGTTATGACTCATCGCCCCCAAAAAAGATAGTGTCGGAAAATCCGAGCGCGTACCCCTTAGTTGCCAACAACATATAATGAACCTAAAATAAATGCGGGGCGGTGATCCGATGGGTACAGTCAAATCAGGAGGAGACCATGCGCGCCAAAGCTGCCCGGTTCCTTTCGATGGTTCTGTTGGCTGTGTCCAGTCTGCCATTCGTCGCGTTCGCCCAGCCGCCGCTCACACAGACCTACACCTCGGCTGACGGGATGATCACCATGAGCTTTCCCGACGGCTGGACGGTGTCGGAGGACGACGGCGTCATCAACTTCTTCGATGGCGTCAGCAGCTTCATGGAGGTGGGCGTAAATGACTACGGCGACGACGTCACAATGCAGGAAATCCTCGAGATCGGCGCGTCGGTGACCTATGGCTTCACCGAGCCGGAGTCGATTGTTGTCGGCGGGTGGCCGGCACTGCGCGCGATAGATACAGGAGCCTTCGACCAACATCATACACTGGTGAATTTCTGCGATGGCAACATGGCGCTCATCATTGGCTTCGGCAATGTCGCCGTAACCGGGCCCACGTTCGAGGCGATGACCGACACGCTGGTCTACGGCGGCGGCGAGCCGCAGCTCTGCCGGGGCGCGTTCGAGGGCCACGCGCCGATCACCGCGTCCAATGCCGCCAGCATCGCCCCGCTGACTACGCTCGGCGATGCCGACGTGACGGTAATGGCCGTCGCCTTCAGCCCCGACGGCAAGCTGCTGGCAGCGGCCGGCGACAACCGCTCGGTGCGCCTGTGGAGCGTGTTGACAGGCGAGGAGGAGGTAGGACTGCGTGGCCAGGCAGGCGATGTGTCCAGCCTGTCCTTCGACAACGGAACGTATCAGTTGGTGCTCGGCTCGGGCGACGGGCGTGTACGGTTATGGAATCTGGATGGCGGCACTTCCCTGAGCCAGTATCAATCCCACGACGCCCCTGTACTCAGCGTGGCCCGCCAGCCCGACGGCTTCCTGGTCGTCTCGGGCGCGGCCGATGGCAGCGTGCGTGTGTATGATATGCTCAGGGGCGACGAACGGGAGCCGCTGGTGGAAGCCGGTGGCAGCCCAGTGACGAGCGTGGCCTTCAGCCCAGATGAAATGCGGTTGGCGGCCGGCGGTGGCAGCATGATTCAGGTATGGGAGGCGGAAACTGGCCTCTTGCTGTCCCAGGTCGAAACCCCGCTCACGGCGATTACCGGCCTCAGCTTCAGCCCGGATGGCGCCCAGATCGTCTTTGCCGGCGATGGGGACGTGTGGACATGGGATGTCGCCG
>JAEURB010000164.1 GCA_016788435.1 Anaerolineae bacterium
ATCGGCCTGCATCTCGCCGTCAATCGCGATATCCGGCCGCTTGCGGCGCACCCGCTCGACCGCCTCGCGCACTTTGGTGGACGCGGGGTGCGGCGTGCTGCCGAAGTTGGAGAAGCTGAGCATGGCCACCTTCGGCTCGATGTCGAGCGAACGGGCGAAGTCGGCGGCGAGGATGGCGATCTCGGTCAGCGTTTCGGCGTCGGGGTCAATATTCACGGTGGCATCGGTGAACAGGTATACGCGCTTGTTGACCAGCACCAGGTAGACGCCGCTGGCGCGCAGCGCGCCGGGGCGGGCATGGAATAGCTGAAGCGCCGGGCGCACGACATCCGGGTATTCGTAGGTCAGGCCGCTGATGACGGCGTCGGCCTCGCCCAGATGCATCATGATCGCGCTGAAGTAGTTGCGGTCGCGCAGCATGGCGCGGGCGCGGCTGGCGGTGACACCCCGGCGCTGGCGCAGCGCGTGCAATACCGGCGCGTAGCGGTCGCGGTAGCCCTCGTCATCGTAGAAGTCCACGACCGTCGGCTCGAAGCGCAGGCCGAGATCGGCGATGCGGGCCTCGATGGTGGCCTTCCGGCCAAGCAGGATCGGCTCGGCGATGCCCTCGTCCTTGACCAGCGCCGCCGCCCGGATGATCTTCGCCTCTTCGCCCTCGGCAAAGACGACGCGCTTCGGGCTGCCAGCCTTGGCCTTGTTGACGATGCGGTTGCGGACGAGCGTGCCCGTGCCCTGGCGCATGGCCAGGTCGCTCACGTATTCACGCAGATCCAGGTCACGGCGGGCGGCCCCGCTCTCCATCGCGGCACGGGCGACGGCCGGGGCGACGGTGCGCAGCACGCGCGGGTCGAGCGGCTTCGGAATCAGGTAATCGCGGCCGAAACGCAGCGCCGACAGCCCATAAGCCGACAGCACCGAATCCGGCACGTCCTCATGGGCCAGTTCGGCCAGCGCGTAGGCCGCCGCCTGCTTCATCTCCTCGTTGATCTGGCGGGCGTACACATCGAGCGCCCCACGGAAGATGAACGGGAAGCCGAGCACGTTGTTGACCTGATTCGGGTAGTCGCTGCGGCCGGTAGCGATCAGGGCGTCCGGGCGGGCTTCGCGGGCCAGTTCCGGCATGATTTCCGGCGCGGGGTTGGCCAGCGCAAAGACAATCGGATCGGGGGCCATGCGCTTGAGATGCTCAGGCTTGAGCACATCGGCCGCCGACAGCCCGAGGAACATATCTGCGCCTTCGATAGCGTCCATCAGCGTGCCGGGTGACTTGCCCTCGGCGTAGATGTCCTTATAGCGGTTCATATCTTCCGGGCGACCGGGGTAGACCACACCGTAGAGGTCGGTGAGCGTGATATGGGAGACAGGCACGCCAAGCCGGACGTAGAAGTTGGCCGTCGCCAGCGCCGCCGCGCCCGCGCCGCTGACCACGATCTTCAGCTCATCGAGGCGGCGGCCAGTCAGGCGGCAGGCATTGATGAGCGCCGCGCTGCTGATGATGGCCGTCCCGTGCTGGTCGTCGTGGAAGACGGGGATATCGAGTTCCTGGCGCAGGATGGTTTCGATTTCGAAGCATTCGGGCGATTTGATGTCTTCCAGATTGATGCCGCCGAAGGTGGGCGCGATGGCCCGCACCACGCTCACGACTTCGTCAATTGTGGTGGCGTCAATCTCAATGTCGAAGACGTCAATATCGGCGAAACGCTTGAAGAGGACGCCCTTGCCCTCCATGACCGGCTTGGAAGCCAGTGGCCCGCGGTCGCCCAGCCCAAGGATGGCCGTGCCGTTCGAGACCACCGCCACCAGATTGGACTTGGCCGTCAGTTGGTAGGCGGTGAGGGGATCGCGCTCGACTTCGAGCACAGCCTCGGCCACACCGGGCGTGTAGGCCAATGACAGATCGCGCTGGGTACGCAGTGGCTTGCTGGGCACGACCTCGATTTTGCCGGGCCGCCCCTTGCTGTGGTATTCGAACACATCCTGCTTGGTTATGGTCATGAGCGCCTCTCAGAACGTGCGGATAACGCCAGCCGGAAGGCGGAGACAGGGCATGCGCCCCCGCACCTGCGGGCGATTGTACCCTGTCGCAAGCGCGGCGGACTCCCTTAATTGTCTTTACGCTTTTTCGATTCTCGACCTTCTTTCGCCCAAGGACTATTATCAATGTTTCATTTACGCGCCATTCATGAATTTTGGCTGAATTCATTTCCTGTGGTTATTGCATTGAGAAAAAGTAAAGATATGATGAGAACCGTATAGGCAAGCCGTCCTTATTCCGAAGTCAGTTGGAGCGCATCATGTCGCAGGCCTATTTCACCCTCGAAGACTTTCAGTCCGCCACCGGCATTCACGCCCAAACCACGCTCCTCGCCGACAAATTCAGTGAACTTCATCGCAGCTTGTACCGCCGGATGCGCGACCTGACCTGGAATCTGTACCCCTTGTGGGACAAATCGCCGGTCGTGCCGGGCCGTTCGGCGTCGGCCAGCGGGCCAATCGCCGGGCTGTCGCTTCCGTATCTCCGTTCGCGTGAGCAGGCCATTCTGGTCGAACGGCTGATGGGCCGCGACGGGGCCGACGCGCCGCTCAAACTCGCCCTCGACCGCCACCCGCTGATTGAACTGCGCCTCACCGAGCAGCACTTCGCCGTCGAACTCATTCTGTCGCCTTCATCGTGGCTCGATCAGCGCAATCTGGTGGGCAAGCTTTCGGTTCTGCGCCACCGCCAAACGCTGCGCCAGTTGATGACGCGCATGGACGGCGACAATCTGATCGGCTTCTGGAGCGGCGCATACCTGAGCGACTCACATGTAGAACTGCGCCAGCTTCTGCGCGGCCGCTTCCTCGAAGAGTGGATGAGCACCTTCTGCGACGGCCAGGACTGGCTGCGCGTGGGCATGTGGTACGCGCCTGATAACCCGGCGCTGGAAACCTCGGCCATCGTGCCCGAGCTGATGCGGCGCATTGGCGTGCTCTATCACCTGTACAGCTTCATCACCTGGACGAGCAACAACAACTACCAGCACTTCACCCCCTCCTCCGCCAGCGAACGCTCCCGCTGGTCGTCCGTTCGCCAGTAGGACGCGCCGGCCATGGCCGGTGTCCCCAGACAGGCACAGGCCCCGCTTCGGGGCTTGTGCGTTTCTCCCGGCAGAGGGCGTGACGTTTATGGGGAGTGAAGCGGGTTATCTGCTACACTAGGGATTGCGTTGGTTTTCCGTGAATTGTGAACGGATCGTGTTGATGACGCAGGCAGAGACTGCCACTCCTGCCCCCAAACGAAAGCAGCCATCGAACCTTACGCAGCGCATCGTGACGGCGGCCGTCCTCGCGCCGGTGGTGCTGGTACTGGTATTGGCGGGGGGCTGGCTGTTCGCGGGCGGGGTTGCGCTGGCGGCCGTCCTCGCGGCGCTGGAGTTCTATCTCCTCGCCGAGAACCGGCCAGAGCAAGGCAGCGCGCTGGTTGGCACGCCGATGGTGCTCGGCCTCGTGATCATCTATCAGATGGGCCGCGCCGACCTGTGGCCGGTGCTGCTGGCGGCGGGTTCGCTGATCACGGTCGTGATCGAGTTTGTGCGCCACCCCGGCACGCCGCGCCGCAATTTGCGCCAGCTGTTGATGACGCTGTTCGGCGTATTCTATATTGGTTTTCCCTCGGCCTTCCTCGTCAGCATTCGCAATTTCCCCGGCGACGGGCTGATGTGGCTGATGGTCGTGCTGGCCCTCACCTGGGGCACAGACATCATGGCCTATATTGGCGGGCGGCTGTTGGGAAAGCACAAGCTGGCCCCGCGTATCTCGCCCAGCAAAACCGTCGAGGGCGCTGTGATCGGCTATCTGGGCGGCGTCATCAGTTCGCTGCTCATCCTTGCCTTCGCCGGTGAAGTGACGCCAGCGGCGCTGGTGCTGATCGCGGTGGGGCCGATTGTGGCCATTCTGGGCGACCTGTTCGAGTCCGCCCTCAAGCGCGCCTTTCAGGTGAAGGACTCGCACATCACGGGCTTCAATATTCTGCCTGGCCACGGCGGCGTGCTCGACCGTGTGGACGCACTGATTTGGGTCACGGTGCTCGTCTACTTCTTTGTTCTGTTCTTTGGATTGACCGGCACTGCAAGCTGAGCGCCCGTTCTGCCTGAACGGAGGTTTTCATGGCAGCCAATTCCCCGAACCAATCGGTGGCAGTCCCGAACCGCGAGGACCTGCTGCAACTGGCCATCGCGGCGGCCAGACGCGGCGACAAGGATAGCGCCCGGATGATGTTCAATCAGATTCTGGCCGACGACAAGAATAATGAGCGCGCCATGATGTGGATGGCCAAGCTGGCGGATAACCGGGACGACATGGCGATTTGGTTGAACCGCGCGCTGGCCGTCAATCCCGATAACCAGATCGCCAAAGACGCGCTGGCAGCGATGAAGGATAAATCGAGCGCGCGCGACAACCGGGTGCTGGTGTTGTTCGGCATGATCGCCGGTGTGCTGATCGTGCTGCTGCTGATCGTGTTCATTTTCGCACCACTCCTGCGCTAAACCGCCCGACGACCGGAGAGAAAGCGTGGCAAGCGACAATCTCGAGCGCAATCTGCGTGATGGAATCGAAGCGGCGCGGCGGGGCGACAAGCTCACTGCGCGCCGGCTGTTGCAGCAGGTGCTGCAACAGGACCGGGCCAACGAAACGGCGCTCATCTGGATGGCGTCGGTGGTGGACACCGTGCCAGAGAAGCGCGCCTATCTGGAACAGGTGCTGCGCATTAACCCCAATAACGACCGCGCGCGCCAGGCTCTTGAGCGGATGGGTGGCGCACCACCACCCCCGGCGCGCCAGGCCGCGGCCAGCAGCAGCGCCGCCCCTGCTCCACGGCCCACGCCGGCCCCGAAAGCTGCTGGCAGCCGGCGCGGCCTGAACCGCTATTTCCTGGCCGCCATCGGCGTTGGCGGCGTGATGGGCGCTATCCTCCTCTTGTTCCTCATCACTCAACCCGGTGCGCCGGCCGTCGTACCAACCGGAACGCCCACGTTGGCGCCTACGGCCCTCGCCATGCTCGATTTGGGTGAAGGCGAGAGTACGGAAGCCCCTGATGCGCCGCCCGCCACCGCCACACGCGGCCCAGCGCCCACCTCGCCCGGCGTGCTCGTCACGCTTGACCCGGCGCTGGCGGCGCTGCCAGCCACCTTCACCCCAACCCCGACGCTGGAGCCGACCGCCACGCTCACGCCGAGCGCCACCCCGATCCCCCTCTCGGATTACTCGCTGATCTATGCCGCCGCCAAGCCGGGCGAGCTGATCCCGTCGCTGTTCGTGGCGCTGGCCGACGGCAGCGATATCCGCGAGGTGGGCGACAGCCGGGGTTACACCGACATCGCGCTCAGCCCGGACAAAACGCAGATCGCGTTCGTGCGGAATATCGCTCCTGAAGGCAGCGAGCAACCGGACTGGCAGTTATTCACCGCCCCGGTCAGCGATCCAACCGATGCCCGCCAGATCACCAGCCAGCCCAACGCCGCGCTGCAGCAGCCGGTTTGGGCCGCCGATGGGCGCAGCATCGTATTCGCGGCCAACGTTGATGGCGACCTCGACCTGTTCCGCGTGCCGGCCAACCCGGATGGCACAGCCGAACCGGTCGCGCTCACTACCACGCTGGTGGACGAGGCGTATCCCGCCTTTTCGCCCGATGGCCAGACGCTGATCTTCGTCAGCGACTTGCGCACGCCCGGCTTCCCGCGCCTGTTCACAATCAACGAAAGCGGCGTCACGCGGCCGTTCTCGAATATCACGGGCAGCATCAGCGAGCCGGTCTACTCGCCCGATGGCAGCCGCATCGCCTATATCAACCGGCAAAGCGGCGACCCGGATATCTGGGTCATCACCGCCGCCGGAGAGCGCCCATTCCAGTTGACCATCAACGACTCTGCTGACGACCGGAGCATCGCCTGGTCAGAAGATGGGCAATGGATCGCGTTCGCGTCTGACCGGATCAACGACCGCTTCATGTGGTATCTGCTGAACGTCAACACGCTGCAGGTTGTGCCACTCGGCGATCTGGCCGAAGCTCAGTCCATCGCTTTCCTGCCGCGCTAGCAGGCGTCGTTTCACAGGGAGAAACCGTGACCGATAGTGACCCCTTCTCCACTCCGCCGTCCTCCGGCAGCGATGTCGAAACCCTGCTGCGCGAGGGCATTGACGATGCGCGGCGCGGTGACCGGGCCAGCGCGCGAATCAAGTTCGAGCGCGTGGTGGAACTGGACGATCGCAACGAAAAAGGCTGGTTCTGGCTGGCTTCGGTGCTCGATACCGACGATGAACGCCGCGTGGCGCTCGAAAAAGTGCTCGAGATCAACCCGAACAACGACCGCGCACGCAAGGCGCTCGATGCGCTGGAAGCGCGCATGGATGCCGCCCAGTCGGCCGTCAATCCGGCCGCAAGCCAGGAGATCATCCCCGGCGTTACCCGCAGGCAGCTCACCATCATCGTCGGCGCCGGCGTGGCGATCACCGCCGTGCTGGCTATCCTGATAATCGCCTTGCTGGGCGTCAACAGCGGCAGCCAGTCGGCATCACAAACGCAGGTGGCGGCGAACAACCTGGCGACCATCGGCGCTGAGACGGCAGTGGCACAGGCCGCGACCCAGGCCAGCGCCGATGCCACAGCAACCCAGTTCGCTATCGCGACGCCCATCCCCCCCACATCTGACCGGCCGACGCTGCCGCCGGAGTGGACAGCGACCCCGCCACCGACTGCCGCTCCAACCACCGAAATGGTGGCCGCGCCGGTGGGGGTTAGCGGTATGCTGGCTGCGTGGGGTGGCCGTGACCTCGAAAATATCGGCTTCCTGCCAGTGGGCGTCTTCAACCTGAACGCCGGAACGAGTTTCACCCGCGTGGGCGATGCAATCGGCCGAGATGTGACGATCTATGCTAACGGCCAGCGCATCGCCTATACCCTGTACGACCGCGTCTTCTTCTCGACCAACTTGCAAGCCATCAATATCACCGGCTCAAGCATCGAGAACTTCGGCGAACGGTTTAACAGCACTGAGGTCATCGATCCGGAGATGCCATCCTATTCCGATGACGGCACATCGCTCGTTTTCGTGGCCAGCACGGCGACCAGTGGCGAGGCGCGGCAGGTTTTCCAACTCAGCTTGGTGAACTACGTACTGCGCAATCTCACCAATGACACGTCGGATTACACCTATCCGCATATGTCGCCGGATGGCACGCGCGTGCTCGCCATTCGGGATGATGTCGAGGGCGGGCAAGGCACCGATCTGGCCGTGATTGATGTCGCCTCGGGCAGCAAATTCGCCGTGACGAACGATCACGACGCGCTGCTGGAGACCACCCCGCGCTGGACGCCGGACGGTTCGCAGGTCATTTACGCGGCTGCACTGGCCAATGAGCCGGGCAATCACGACCTGTACCTGCGCAACGCCAACGGCAGCGGAACGGCCTCACCATTGCGGGCCACTGGCGATGACGAGATCTATCCGGTACTCAGCCCTGATGCGCGCTTCCTGGCCTTCGCCAGCAACCAGGGCGGAAACTACGAGATCTATACGCTCGATTTGCAGCAGCAAACGCTCGGCCAGCTCACCAACAATCCACTGGAAAACTTCTACCCGGGCGACTGGTGGGCGTCGTAGCACCGCGCTAGGCGGGAGGAAGTTGAATGGCCGTTCAGGAAGATGAGCGCGTAGACGAACTGCTGGATGCAGGAAACAGCGCCCTGAAGACGGGCGACAGAGACACAGCCAGTGCGCGTTTTCGCAAGGCGGCCGAGCTCAGTCCCTACGACGAGCGTGTGTGGAAGGCCCTGCTCAGTGTGGTGGGCAATCCAGACGACGAAGTGGTTTGCCTGCAGAATATCGTCGCCATCAACCCGGCCAACAAGAAGGCGAAGAAACGGCTGGCACAACTGCAGCCCGCGCCGGCCGTGGTGGAAGCCGCCCCCGTCGAGCCGCCGCCACCACTGGCCGTCTCGCCGGACGAGATTCAGGCGGCCGCCGAGCAGAAGTTCGAGGAACAGGAAAAAGTGAAGCTCGCGCGCCGCCGCCGCTGGCGGGCACTGCGCAGCGGGTTCGGCCAGGGGCTGCTGATCGGGTTCTGCGGCCTGCTGATCGGTCTCGTGTTGAGCGTCTTTGTCTACGGCATCGGGCAGAACGGCGGCATCCTCGATGTCTGGTTCGCACCGATCCGCGCACTGGTTCCGTAAGGCTAGACCGCTGTCCATTGGGCGCGCGACCAGTCAGCGCGATTTCTCTCCTCTGAACCGGCCGCCGCCAGAGGAGCAGATGTTCGGCTTCTCAGGCGGGAAAGGGGCTTTCAGCCGTGCCACGAATGACAATCAGCCTCGTCCAGATGAATATCGCGCTGGGCGACGTGCGGAAAAACCTGCGAACAGTCGAGGAGGCAGTCACTGAGGCCGCCCGGCGCGGATCACATCTGGTGGTGCTGCCCGAACTGTGGGCCACCGGCTATGCGCTGGAGCAGGGTTCGACGCTCGCCAGCGACCTCAACACCGGCATATTCGCCCAGGTAGCCGCGCTGGCGACGCAGCACAAGGTCTGCATTGTGGGTTCGCACCTCGAACGGCGTGGTCATCAGGTGGCGAATAGCGCGCCGTTCATTGACCCACGCGGGCAGGTTCGCGGGGTCTACCGCAAGATTCACCTGTTCCGGCTGATGGACGAGGATCGCTACCTGCAACCAGGCTCGGCGCCCCTGCTGCTGGACTTGCCGTGGGGCGCGACGGCCTTCGCCATTTGCTACGACCTGCGCTTCCCGGAATTGTTCCGGCGCTACGCGGTAGAGGGGGCCAAGCTGATCGTATTGCCCGCTGAGTGGCCCATCGAACGCATCGAGCACTGGCGGGCGCTGCTGGTCGCCCGCGCTATCGAGAACCAGTGCTTCATGATCGCGTGTAATGCCTGCGGCCAAACGGGCGACGTGACGTTTGGCGGCCATTCGATGATCGTGGACCCGTGGGGAAAGGTCATCGTCGAGGTGGGCGAGCAGCCCGCGTTGGCGACCGCCGAGATTGACCTGGACCTGGTGGACGCCGTTCGCAAGCGGATACCAGTCTTCGATGACCGGCGGCCGGAGTTGTATACCGGCAGCCTGTAGGGCGAACAAACCCCATTCACTGCCAGGGCGCGAGTAGAGACAGGGCCGCAGCCCCGCGCTTAGTCGCCGCGCCAGATGGGGATGCTGACGCTGAAGGTTGCGCCCGGAAGCGGCCCGCCCGGCTCGACAGCAATACGGCCACCATGCGCTTCAACCGCCAGCTTGCAGAAGGCCAGCCCGAGGCCCAGGCCTTTGCTGCCGCGTTTCGGCCGGTTCTGCGGCACCTGGCGGTAACGCTCGAAGATGGCCTCGCGCATTTCGGGCGGGATGCCCGGCCCGCTGTCGGAAATCAGGAACACAATCTCGTGCCGGTTGGCAAAAGCGCGCACCAGAATGTCGCCCTGCATCGGGGTGTGGCGCACAGCGTTGTCAATCAGATTGATCAGCACGCGGCGCATCATATCGAGATCCACGTCAATCAGCGGCAGCACCGGATCGCAATCCACCCGCAGCGAGATCGGCGCAGCTTTCACCGCGCTGTCGAGCGCCTCACGCGCCGCCTCCACCAGATCGAGCGGCGACAGCGGGGCGCGGTTGAGCGGAAACTGCCCTTGTTCGAGCCGGCTGATATCGAGGAGGCTTTCGACCAGCCGCATCAGGTTTTGCGCGCTGATGGTTGAGATTTCGAGCAGGCGCAGCGTTTGCTCGGCGTTCGGCATGGCGCGCAAGTCATCCTGCGCTAGGTCAATCCCGCTGATGATGGACCACAGCGGGCCGCGCAGATCGTGGATGACCATATGCGTCACCTGATCGCGGTACTGCGCGTTGCGAACCTGCTCGGTGACATCGCGGTAGGACAGCAAGTGACCGGCGACTCGATTAGCCTCGTTGTGAACCGGCGAAACGGTTTCGATCAGAAACTGGCTTAGGCCCTCAGACGAGCGCTCGAACTGGCGCTGCCGGCGGCGCTCCGGTTCCTCGCTCAATTGGCGCGCAAATTCGGCAATGCCGGAGGGTGACAACCCAACGCTGCCGCTGGGTGGCAGTCCCATAAAGACCGCGCTCATGTGGCGGCCGAGCGCCGAAGCGGCGGTTACATGAAGCAGGCGCTCGGCCGACCGGTTGATGTCGAGCACGATGCCGGCGCGGTCGAGCATGAGAATGGCACTATCCGTCGTATCCAGAATGGCCCGCATGCGCGAACTGGACGCCCGCACCTGCTCGTTGAGCGCGGTATTGTCGAGCTGGCTGGCCACGTAGCTGGACAGGATCAGCAGGTTATGCATGTCCCGCTGGCGCAGCGGGCGGTTGCGGTCGAAGTACAGGCTGAGCGCATAACGGCCGGCCGTCAGCGCGCGGTTGATCGGCAGGCTGACGACGGTGCGCCTCTCTCCCGCATAGATGCGCGTGCGTATCTCGCCCAGCGTGATGGCTTCGAGCGCATCTCGGCTCATCGCAGCGCGGTGACGCACGGGGCCTTCCGCGCTGCGCGCCACAATCAGCGTGATGGCGCTGCCCAACGGATCATAGGCGTACATCGCGCCTTCATCCGCGCCGAGCATGTCCATCGCCGCGTCAATGGCGGCCTGCGCCGCATCGCGGGTCGTTTCCACGCCGGTCAGTTCAATGGCCAGCGCCTGCAGATTGCGGAGCGCCACAATCTGGTACTGATGCTCCTCCAGCAGCCGGGCGTTCTCCAGGCTGATCCCGGTGTGTCCGGCCAGGCTGCCCAGGAAACTCAACTGATCGGGCGTGAAGCGGCGCGCGACCTTGCTTTCGACGGACAGCGCGCCGAGCGTTTCATTGTCGCGCTGCAGCAGCACAGCGGCGCACGAGCGCGGGCCATCGGGCAACGAAAACGACTTGCGCGCGTCACGAATCAGGCACGGCGCACGCTCGCCCAATACCTGGCGCAGCCATGGCGGCAGGTCGCTGAGGCTGCGCTCACCCGGCAGATGGCGGAAGGCCACACCGCTTCCTTCCCGTTCGAGCCGAAGCGTGGTGAACTGATCATCGTCATTCGCCAGCGTCAGCGTCGCCACATCGGCATTGGTCGCGGTGAGAGCGGCGCGCAGCACTTGAGCAGCGATTTCATCCACGTTGAGGACGGAAGTGATACGCCGCGCGAAGTCTTCGATCAGGGCCAGCTCGTCAAGCCGCTGGCGCAGCGCCTCCTGCACCCGCTGATGGCCACGGGCGTTGACCAATTGCAGCGCGATCTGATTGGCGGCCATCTCGAGGGTGGGGGCGCGCTGTTCGAGGCTGGCGGCTGGCGCGGTGACCAGCAGGAAGCCCTCCAGCACGTGGTTGGCAGTCAGCGGCAGGGCAGCCAGGCTGCCCCCTGCGCGTTCATCCAGCCAAGCCAGCATCTGGCCTGACAAATCCGGCGTCTCGCGGGTGAAGACAGTCAGTAAATCGCGTGGATGGTCGGCCAGGTGCTGTAGTTCCGGCGCGTTCGCCCATTCGATATCCGGCGGCCGAGCACCCTCGGCGCCGTACAGGCTCAGGTGACCTTCGCTACGGACGGCCAGCTTCACATCAGCCTGCATCATCTCGCTGAGCAGCGCGCTGACATCGGTGGAAAGCTGCTCGACATCCATGCTGGCGGTGGATATCCGCATAAGATGGGTGAGTTGCGCCATCTCCATCGCGTAATCTTCGAGGACGGTGAACAGTTCGCGGCTGTCGAGGAACCCGGCCAGATGCGTCATCAACAGGCGCAGCAGGTCGAGCGTCATGCTGGGGGGAGGCGCTTCATCCGGCAAAAAGGCCAGCACCAGGCCACGGAAGATAGCGCCGTGAAGGATGGGAAGCGCCACAAACGACTGCAGCGCAAGCCCGGCCGGGGCGGACATGCCATCCAGGTCGAGCGCGGCAAGCGGCCCACAGATGACTTCCGACTGCCAGCGTGGGGAAATTGCCAGCCATTCGGGAAGGCCGGCCGCGCCCTCCCCGTTCACAACCAGCCGCCGTCCGCGCGGATCGCTGCGCTCGACCAGATAAGCCGCGACCGTCCGCGCCTCGATGAGATCGAGTACTGCGCTGCAAGCAGCTTCGAGCGCCGCCTCGTGGTCAATGGCAAAGCCGATGGCCTGCGCGGCCTGCAGCACCAGCGCGATCTGTTGCTGCGCCGAAGCGCCGGAAGGCGAGGCCATTGAAGCGGCCTCGATGGTGGCCGCACTGCTGTCATGCGGTGAACGCCACAACATCAGCTGCTCCCAGCCGAACAAAGGAAGGTGAAACAGCCTGGCTCAGAGGGCATCCTCCCAGTGGACAGATCGCCCACGGGACGCGAATAGATCGACAGCGGCAGCCAGCGCTGTTCAGCCTGAAACCGAAATTTGTACATGTTTCTAGTATAGAGTAGGGATACGCGCAACGACGCATCAACTGACGGCAAAAATCTCAATACTTCAGTTGAGAGTTGAAAGTTGAAGGTGAAAACGCGCCTTATGAAAACGAATCATCTATCGGGTTCACTCGTGAGCGAACCGGAAGTACCCTACCCGGCAAAGACGGTGGTTCCCTACGATAGCCCCTGCTCAGGTGTGGGTGATGGCAGCGCACGAGGGTAGACCAGCGCATATTGGGCAGCGGCCAGCCCGATTAACCACCAGTAGCCAAAGGCGAAGCGATCCCACAGCGTGATGGCGTCACCCAGGCCGTAAATCATATGCGCCAGCAGGCCAGCGGCAATCGCGGCGGCGACCGCGCGCTCACGCGGGCCGCCCCGCCGCCAGATTCGCCAGAGCATCCAGCCCGCCGTGATCTGGAAGCCGAGGAAGACAATCAGGCCGGGCAGGCCAAGGTCGGTGGCGGCCTGTAGCCACTCGTTATGGGCATGGGGCAGGATGCCGTTGGCATAGCTGGGCACCGGATAGCGGCTGCGAACCGGCGCTGCGCGATACATATTGACGCCAGCCCCTGTCAGCGGAAAATCACGCAGGATGGCCAGCCCACTCGACCACATTTCCAGCCTGCTGCTCGAACTGATCTCGTTGCTGCGTGAAAGCTGTTCAGCCTGGGTGGCTGGGCTGGCAGGCGCGAAGTAGACGAGGCCCTGCAGAATGGCGAACAGGCCGATCAGAGCGAGGCCCGCCCAGCGCCAGCGGCCGCGCAGCAGAAGCCAGACCAGCGCAGCCAGCGCCGGCAGCACGCCGGCAATGGCGAAACGGCTTTGGCCGAGGAAGAGCGCCGCCGCCAGCAGGACGAAAGCCAGCGGCGTCAACACGCGCAGCGCGCGGGCGGCGCGGCCGGTTTCGGTGCGGCGCTCGCGCCAGTAGTAAATGCCGAGACCCGCCATCAAGGGCGCGAACCAGGCCATGGCACCGGCGATTTCGTTGACGTTGAAGCCGCCTTCTGCGCCCGGAAACCCGCGCAACTGCGGGAGAAGGTCAATGATCGGGCGCAGCACCAGTGACTTGATGGTGTACTGGGCCGAGAGCAGGCCGAGGATACCGATGAGCAGCGCCAGCCCTGCCGAGGCCACTAGCAGGCCGCTGACGCGCCGCGCCCGCCCGGCCATACTGGCGAAGCTGGTGACAAGCACGAGTCCGAGCAGCGGCCGCCCGAGCGCGATGAGCGTGTAGGCCGCCGGCAGCAGAAACAGACTTCCACCGAGCGGAATGAGGGCATAGCGAAAGGGTGCAGCGATTAGACTCATGAAGCCGAGCGCGAACCAGAGCGCGAACCAGAGGTCGAGCGGCGTGCGCTGCCACAACCGGCCTTCCACCAGCCAGCGCGCGCCGAGCAGCGGCAGCCAGAACGCCAGCACCCACACCCGGTTGAAGTCGCCTGCCCAGATGATGGCGGCCATCGCGCCCAGCAGCAGCCATTCACAATCGAGAATCCCGCGCGCCAAGGCCTTCACCGGGCCAACCCGCCACTGAAATAACCTACTTGACAGGTCATATGAAGACTATTACTATCACGAGTCTGGCTGTTATTCAGACACTTTCGCGTGCGCCGACCGGGGGACGCCATGATTGAAGAATCCATTACGCGAGTATCCTACGAGTCGTTTCGCCAGCGTATCGCGGGGCGCAAGCTGGTGCTGCTGGCACCGAATACCCCCTATCGGGGCGTGTTTCTGAGCTACTTCCTGCGCGAACCCCAGCAAGGGCCACTATACTATCGGATTGACGCGGCCGAAACGACCGTTCCGGCCATGATACGCGGGCTGGCGGCTGAAATGGAAGCTGCGCTGGGCGCAGAGGGCGAACGATTCGCCCGCCCGCTGCACGAGGCCCTTCAAGACCCATCGGCTCCACGGTTGGCCGAGGCACTGGCTGCTGGCCTGGCCGCCCTCGACCGGCAGCCTTCGATCCTGTTTCTCGACGAATTCGACCGGCTGCACGTCAACGCCGACTTCCTCACCTTTGTCATCAGCCTGGCGCATCATCTGGGGAACAAGGCACAGGTCGTCATCAACTCGCGGGCGCTGCGCGCGCAGCCCTGGTATGACCTGGTAGTGCGCGGAGATGCGGTGGTAGTGGGCGAAGAACGCGCCACCCGTGCCGGCATGCTCACGGTCGAAGGGCCATTCAAGCCGCAGATTGAAGTTTTCGGCTTCGGCCACGGCCATGTACTGGTCAACGGTCAACCCCTCACCCGCTGGGATGGGGCCTTGCCGCGCAGCCTGTTCTTCTTCTTTATTGACCGGCCGCTGCTGACCCGTGACGAGATCTTCGGCGCATTCTGGCCCGGCCTGGGCGTCAAGGAAGCGACCAATGTCTTCCATGTCACCAAACGCAAGATCAGCGAGTGCATCTCCAACAGCGTCGAAGATGGCGCGACCTACGAACTGACGAGGTACCAGAACGGCTACTACCTGCCAAATGACAAGGTAGTTCGCCATTATGATGTGTTCGATTTCACGGAAGCCTATCAGCGGGCCGACGGGGCCGACGACCCGCAAGCGGCGTTTGCCCTCTTCCAGCGGGTGATTGACCTGCACCGCGCGCCGTTTCTGACGACGATCACCATGCCGTGGGCCAATGACCGGCGCAGTTCGCTGCGCCAGATGCTGGCGCATGCGCTATCGAGCGCGAGCAAGCTGGCCCATGACTTCGGTAATCAAACGCTGGCGCTTGACTACGCGCAGCGCGCGGTGGGTCTGATACCCAACAACGCCGACCTGTACGAGGCGGCCATCGCGCTGCTGCTGGAAACCGGCCACACCGGCGAGGCCCGCGCACTTTTCGCGCGGCTCGAAGCGCTGCACCGGCGGCTCGGTTCGGTGCTGTCGGCTGAAGGGCGCGCACTCGGCCAGCGGCTGTCCAGCTAAGCGGCACCAACGAGGGCAGCGCGGCTTCGCCCTGCCCGCTTCACTCGATTTCAAGGGCCTTCAGCGCGGGGTGCATTCCCGTTCTGCAAGGCCCTTCACCTGTCACGCTTTCGCATTCAGGAGTCAGGCGTGAACGACAATCCTTCCGTTTCGCTGCTCGAAGAAGTGTCGCTGAATGCCTATCCGGGCGCGGGCCAGATGCACTATGACGGCTGGGCGCTGCTTCTTTCACCGGGCCGCTGGCGGCGCGCCAATTCAGTGCAGATCATGCACCCGTCATCCCGCCCGCTGGATGAGAAGATCGCGTACTGCGAGGCGTTCTACGGGTCACGCAGCAAGCGCACAATCTTCAAGCTCACCCGCGAGAGTGCGCCGGCGCTGGAGCCGCTGCTGGCAGCACGGGGCTACGACTACGATGCCGAAACCAGCGTGAAGGCAATGGCGCTGCCCGCCGCCGGGCCTTTCGATTCGTACACCGGCGTGACGGCGCAAATCGGCGTGACCGACGCCTATGCCGAGGCGTTCTATCGCATCCATCACTTCGAAGACGCGGATCGCGCGCCGTGGAAAGTCATTCAGCGTAACATTCTGCCACTGATGGGCTATCTCGGCTTGTGGGTGGGCGGGGAGATGATCGCCAGCGCCATCGGCGTGGTCGAGCGCGGCTGGCTGGGGGTGTATGGCGTCGGTACACTGCCGGCTTTCCAGCGGCAGGGCTATGCGCTGCATATCATGCGCGCGCTGATGGCATGGGGCATCGAACGGGGCGCAACGCACAGCTACCTTCAGGTGATGCGGAATAACCCGGCGGCGCTGGCCCTCTACGAACGGCTGGACTACCACGAGGCCTATCGCTACTGGTACAGGCAGAAGTGAGGCGGCATGTTCCCCACACTTCGCACCAAGTTCTATCGCCTCGGCCCATAGACGCCAAGGTCAAGGGATTCCACACGCCCGAACCTCACCCCTCTGGTCCCCTCTCCGTGCATGGAGAGGAGAAACCCGAAAGCACCTTAGACTCCCCTCTACGCGTGCGGAGAGGGGCAGGGGGTGAGGTTTACACGCGAGGAAGTTAATTGATAGCCGCAGCAAGCTGCGGGTCTACTGTCAGCGTTTTGCGGTCGTTTCCCTTGCTGTTTTTTCAGTCTTCATGAGGTACTGAAGGTTTACTCCGCCGCTACCGTCTCGGCTTCCAGCGCCTGCAACTGATCGGCGCGGTCGCCCAGCCAGTTGATGGACATCAAGGCCGCGGCGCAGCCCTGCCCGGCCGCCGTGATCGCCTGGCGGAAGACGTCGTCGTGGATTTCACCGCCTGCGAACACGCCTTCCACGTTGGTGCGCATCCGGTCGTCCACGATGATATAGCCGGACTCGTCGGTCACGAGCTGGCTGTTGAAGACGACGCTGTTGGGGTCGTAGCCGACGAAGATGAACACGCCGTCAATCGGGCGATCGTCGGCCGCGCCAGTCTTCAGGTTGCGCAGCGTTACGGCGTTGGCCATGCCGTTCGCGCCCTTCACCTCATCCACCACGGTGTCGAAGATGAAACGGATCTTCTCGTTCTCGCGGGCGCGCATCTGGAGCGCCATGCCGGCGCGCAGCGTATCGCGGCGGTGAACGATGGTCACGCTGCTGGCGAAGCGGGTGAGGAAGATCGCCTCCTGCAGCGCCGAATCGCCGCCGCCCACCACGATAATATCTTTGCCACGGAAGAAGAAGCCGTCGCAGGTGGCGCAGTAACTCACGCCCCGGCCGGTGTAATCGAACTCACCGGGGATGTTGAGCTTGCGCGGCGTCGCGCCGATGGTCACGATCACCGAGTCGGCGGAGTACTCCTCGTTCTGCGTGCGAACGAGAAACGGGCTGCCCTTCGAAAAATCCACCTCGGTGACGATGTCATAGTCAAAGCGCGCGCCGAACCTTTCGGCCTGCTGACGGATGCGCTCGGCCAGTTCCGGCCCTTCGATGCCATCAGGGAAGCCGGGGTAATTCTCGACCTCATGCGTGGTCGCGATCTGCCCACCCATCTGCATGCCCGTCACGACGACGGTGCTGAGCTGCGCGCGGGCGGTATAGAGGGCGGCGGTCAGGCCGGCCGGCCCGGAACCAATGATTAGGACACGAACCTTCTGCATGGAAGCTCCTGGATGGGTGACGAAGTTGGAAGTTGAAAGCACAAAGCACAACGTGATGAAGTCTTCGCTCAAATAACCTGGGAATAGCGGCGTTACGCAGATTCATGCAGCGTTGCGCAAGCCGCACCACGGCTCACTACAACGCGCCACCCCTCTCAACTTTCAACTCATAACTTTCAACTGCTCTCCTGCGGCTCGTCGAGCAGGCCGGATTGCTGCGCACGCAGAATGCACAGAATGGCCTCGAACTCTTCGCGGCATTCGGGGCAGACTTCAAGATGGGCGACCACGTCGGGCAAGATGGCACGGAGGTCCGCCCCACTGGCGGCCTGTTCCGCCCAGCAATGAAACTGCGCGTCACAGGAGACGCAGTCAATCGCGCCTTCCTGATGCACCAGTGAGATGCATTCGATCAGATGAACGATGTTCTCGTACACGATGCGGCACTCATCCTGTCTTCTCCACTCAATGGACGACTCGATGACCCGTCTTCTTACCGGCGATTATTCCTGAAATAGTCTGAGCATGTAATTCATGGACAGCCCTTCGTCCTCGAAGTGCTGGCGCAATTTACGGCGGGCGTCGTGCAGCAGCTTGTAGAGCGCGTTGCGGTTGGTACCCAGTTCGACAGCCACCGCATCAATCGAGACGCCTTTCACGCCAACCGCGTAGAGAGCCTGAAACTGGCGCTCGGTGAGCACATCGGCGAGCGCCTCGCGGATCTTGTCCAACACATCAGCCTGCTCAGCGGCGCGTTCCGGGCTGGGCGGCTTCGTTCCGGCAACCGGGTTAGCGCTGGCCGGCAGAAAGTCACCATCGGCCGTCAGGTCGTCGAGGCTGAAGTCACGGTAGCGCGCACGGCGCAGATCGCTGATGGCCACGCGCACGGCGATGCGAATCGCCCAGGTCGTGAACTGGCTGTCTCCCCGAAACGAGTCGAGGTTCTCCAGCACGCGCAGCACAGAATCCTGCGCCATATCATCCGCCATATGCTGCAGTTCGGTTTCGGAGAGGCCGCTGAGATCGCTGCGCTCGCGGCTGAGGTAGTAGTAAATGCCGCGATCCAGCCGGTGCTTCAGGTCGTTGATCGCTTCCGCCTGCATGTCGCCATCGGCGCGCAAATCGGCAAGCCACTCATCATTACTGCGGTCAGTCATGCCTGGCCACCTGGTTGGAGGACAGGCCCGAATATACCATAGCGCAGGCCCGATCCGGCAGAACGGGATGAGGCCGTGGACTGCTGTTTTTTGCGGCGGAATGACCCCTCTGCACTGCCCACGGATGGGCTGGAAGACATCCAGCGCCTGTAACTCAGGCTATCCGCCCGCATCGGTGTCGGCCATCGCCTGCTGAACGACCTTGATGAAGGCCTCGCGGTTGCCATAGCCAACGCCGGCCGCTACGAGTGAGAACTGCAGGTCTTCACCGTTGCGCGTGCTGAGCTTGATGGTCGGGTCGCCCAGTTTGAAGGCCTTGTCCAGCTTCACGATGTCGGCCAGCTCGATTTCGGTCGGACTGTCGTTTGAACCGGCCGGCGGCTGGAAGACCAGGCGCTGGCTGGTGACGGTCAGGCGGCGTTCGCGGGCCTTGCGGGCGGCTGCCGTGCCGGCGATCAACGCCACACCCACGAGCGCCGTTACCGCCACTGCGCTGATGGCCATCGCGGCCAGCGTGCCGCCCATGAAACTGGCTTTGTACTCGGCGACGATGTGTTCGCCGGGGCGCAGTTCAAGCTCGTCATACTGATTTGGCTCGGCCGGATTCGGCGCAGTAGCCGCCGCTGGCGCGAACGGATCCATCTTATCCGCCAAGACCGGAGCAGGCTTCGGTGCGGCGGCGGGCGGCGGCGCAGCGGCGGGCGCTGGCGCGAGATCGGCGAAGGGATCGGGCGGCGCGGCGGCGGGCGGCGGCTCGAACTGCGGCGGCGGCGACGGAGTCTTCAGTGCCAACTCGATATCGCGCAGTATCGAGGCGTAAAGGGTGGGGTGCTGGCTCAAGCGCTCGAGCACGCCGCGCGCCGCGCTGTCGTATTCCTCATGCCCCAGATAGCCCTTCAGTTGGTAGAGCAAGGCCACCTGCTCCTCATAAGACAGTGCCGGGTGCGTCACCTGTTCGCGGGCGGCGGCCAGCGGTGAAATTGGCACGCTGGGCGCTTCGGGCAGCGGTTCGGGCAGCGGTGGCGCAGGCGGCAGGCGGCGAATGGCGTTGTTGAGGGCGATGAACGTGTTGACATCCCGCTTAACATACGTGACGATCTGCCGTTCCTGCAGCACAGCGGGGATCAGGCTGTAGGTGATGCCCTCGGCCAGCATGACCGGGATGATGTGGCGGCGCAGGGCATTGGCATAGTTGTATTCAAGCTGGCAGGGGTAGGACTCGAGCGAACGCGGCGTCAGCGCAAAGATCAGCAGTTCTGCACCGCGAATGTTGTCGAGGATGTTCTGCCACCAAAGCTGGCCGCCCTCCAACTCCTGGTCGTACCACACCTCATGGCCCATATCGCCCAGGTCGGTGACCAGTTGACTGACAGCGGCGCGGTCGGTGCTGCGGTAGCTGACAAAGACTTTCATGAGGCTCGACCTGTGATGAGTACAAACTCAAGTTGCGAGTTGCAAGTTGAACGTTGAACGGGCGGTATTGCCAATACACTGATGCGCCAGCCAAAATGACGCCTGTTCATCTATGGCAGTGTACTTACATTCAACTCGTAACTTTCAACTTTCAACTTCAGTATAGAGGACATTGCGGAAAGCGAAACGGCGTTCATGCCAAGGGGAATGGAGGCGTGAGAGGACAAGGGCCTGGCGCGGGCTGGATTTTCGCGCACAGGCACCCACAACCTGTTCGCCCCAGCCCAAAAGCCGATGTATACTGAGCCTATGGGTTAGAAAACGGTTTTGATCGTGGGGGATGCGCCATGGCGATTGCGGACACGCCGGACGGCCCGGTACTGTTGGATCCTGCGGTATTGTCGGCCGTGCGGACAAAGGATGACGTGGCGCTGCGCACCGCCTGGCAGCGATACCTGGAATACAGCACGGCATCGGACAAACGGAAACAAACGCAGGAAGCGGTTCGTCTGGCTATCCTCCTGCTCAGCGTTCTGGTCGTCATCCTCGCCGTAGTCAGCACTTATCTGGCGACTGAACGCGGCCGGCTGGAAGTCATGGCCGGGATTCCGGCGGCCGCCAGCGCCATCGAAGCCGCCGCGCCAGAAGCTTTGAACCCCGTCAATCAGACGCAAACTCTCGGTGGCCTGTGCGCCATCATGCGCCAGCCCACGGCGGCGGAATGCCTCGGCAGCGTCAACAACCTGATCGAACTCAACAAGATCATCCTGATCGCACTGCCGCTGATCATTGCAGGAACGCTGACCTGGATGATGCAGTTCATGCCCGGCACTGCCTGGATCGGCTACCGCATCGGCGCCGAACTGGTGCGCTACCAGCTTTACCTCTACCGCATGGAAGCCGGCGACTACACGGGCAAGACCTCCAGCGAACAGCAGGAGCAGCTACTGGAGCGCGTTAAACAGGCGCGCCGGCGGGTGGACCAGCTTGGCTCGTCGGAACCATACACCCTGCCCATCCCGGCTGACCTGGGGACGGCGGTCAAGGCCAAGTGCAACGACGCGCGCGATGATGGTTTCTCGCAGCTTAGCGTAGACGAATATCTGCTCTATCGCATTCGCCCTCAACGCGAGTGGTACGTCAAGAAACTGCATCGCAACTATGGCGACCTGCGCACATGGCGCGCCGGCGTGCTGTTCATGACCGGCATCGGCGCCTTTCTGGTGGCCGTTGGCTTCGAGCCGTGGGTGGCCGTGACGACCTCCATCGCCACCGCCGCGGGCATATTCATTGACCTGAAGATGTATGGCCGCACGTATGCCATATATCACACGGCAGTCATGGAACTGGATGAGGAAGTCGCGCGCTGGCTAGCGCTGCCGCAGGAGCGCAAAGACGAAGCGGCCGAAGTGAGCGATTTCGTCAAGCGGGTAGAGGATATTCTCCAGCGCGAGCGCGAACGCTGGATGCAGCAGGCCATGCAGAGCCAGGCGGCCTCGGAACAGGGGCTGCTGCGCAACGTCAACCTGGCTAACTCGCCGTTCCGCGTCGCCGAAGGCATCAACCGCGACAACGATATCCCGGCGAGCGTACCGGCCGCGCAGTCCGTTCGGGCATCGGCCCTGGCTACGCAAACGACTGCGCAGGCAGCCATTCCGGTATCGGTTTCCGCGCCAGCGCTCGACCCGGCCCCGACACCGACCACGCCAATGTCTGCGCCTACCGCCGCCAGCGCGCCCGCTGCCCCGCCCGCACCTGCTTCAAGCACTGGTGGGGCGACAGCGCCCTTCGGCCAGCCGCGTTCTGCGCAGGCCCCGCCTCCACGCCCGGCGGCCGCTCCGCCTGCCACCCCGCCCGCGCGCCCGGTTCCGGTCACTGCCTCGCAGACGGTGCCGGCCGTAGCGGCAGCGAGCGCCGCGTCCGCCGCTGGTACGGGGCCGCAAGCCACGCCTGCCCCGGCCGTCGTGCGCGCCGCGCCGCCTTCCAGCCCGCGCCCGGCCCCGCCCGCGCCGCCGGAGCTGGATGTGCTGCCGCCTTCCAGCTAGACGAGACCGAGACTGCCCTCATCCCCTGACGCCTCTCGAAAGAAACCTCACCTCCCGGCCCCCTCTCCGAACACAGGAGAGGGGGTGAAAAGCGGAGCACGGGCCGGCACCGCCAAACCGCAAGGAATGTCTGGTCAAGCGGCGAAAGATCGTTTAGAGTAATGGCACAATTACATAGAGTCGCACGCCTTGCACCGTGTGGCTCAACGTTCATCAAGAGCGAGGGAGTGTACGGCACGTTGATCTCGCGGCAACCCCCGGAGCGCCGGAAAGGTGCCAAGTCCGCCAGACCGCAGGGTAACCTGTCTGGGAGATGAGCGCGTCTGTTCCATTCCAGCACCGCGCGCCTCTCCCTGCCGAGAGGCGCGTTGCATTTTCGGCCCACCCCGTCCGACTTGTTCCGAGGCACGATTCATGTCCATTCACGCCCAAACCCCCTTCACCAACCGCCGCTATCTTGACGCGGTCAATGATCACGTCGTCATTTACGACGGCGCGATGGGCACCTCGATTCAGCGTTACCCGCTCACCGCCGAAGACTTTGGCGGCGAACGCACCAATGGCATGAACGACTATCTCGTCATCACCCGGCCAGACGTGATCGAGGAGATTCACGCTTCGTTCCTCGCCGCCGGCGCTGAAGTCGTTGAGACGGATACCTTCCGCTCGAACCCGCTCACACTGGCCGAGTTTGGCCTGCAGGAGCGCTGCATCGAAATCAACCGGGCCGCCGCCGCGCTGGCCCGCCGCGTCGCCGGCCGTTTCGCCGCCGAAACCGGCATCCCGCGCTTCGTGGCCGGCAGTATGGGGCCCAGTGGCAAGCTGCCCAGCGGCACCGACCCCGACCTGTCGAATATCACCTTCAATGAACTGGCGGACGTGTTCTACCAGCAGGCGCAGGGGCTGATCGAAGGCGGGGCCGACGTTCTGCTCCTCGAAACCAGCCAGGACATCCTCGAAGTCAAGGCGGCCATTTGGGGCATCTCGCGTTGCTTCAACGATATGGGCGTGCGGATTCCGCTGCAGGCGCAAATCACGCTCGACGTGAGCGGCCGGATGCTGTTTGGCACCGATATCGCCAGCGCGCTGGCCACGCTGCAGGCGCTGCCGATTGACGTGATCGGCCTCAACTGCTCGACCGGCCCGGAATACATGACCGAGCCGATCAAGTACCTCGTCGAACACAGCCGCCTGCCGATTTCGGTGCTGCCCAATGCCGGCCTGCCGATCAATGTGGATGGTGAGGCCGTCTACCCGATGGAGCCTGACCCATTCAGCGACATGGTGGCCGAGTTCACGCGCTGGGGCGTTAGCATCGTCGGCGGCTGCTGCGGCACGCGGCCCGAGCATATCCGCAAGCTGTACGAGAAGGTGCATGGGACAGCGGCCCTCACTCCCGCACCCATCCGCACACCCGAAACCGCGCCGATGGCCAGCAGCAACATGCTTGCCACCGCCATGCAGCAGAACCCCGGCCCGACCATGATCGGCGAGCGCGTGAACACGCAGGGCAGCCGCAAGGTCAAGCAGCTCATTCTCGACGAGGACTACGACGGGGTCGTGCCGATTGCCATCCAGCAGGTCGAGGCCGGCGCGCACATGCTCGACGTGTGCGTGGCGCTCACCGAGCGTGGCGATGAGGCCGAGCAGATGAAGGCGCTGGTCAAGAAGCTGGCGCTGTCGGTTGAAGCCCCGCTGATCATTGACGTGACCGATCCCGCCGTGGCCGACGCCGCGCTGTCGGTCTACCCTGGCCGCGCCATCATCAACGGGAACAACCTCGAAAACGGCCGTGAACGGATTGACCAGGTGCTGTCCGTCGCCCGTAAGTACGGTGCGGGCGTGCTTTCGATGACGATTGACGAAGAGGGCATGGCCCACACCCGCGAGCACAAGCTCGCCGTCGCGCGCCGCATCCGTGATATCGCCGTGAACGACTATGGCATGTCGCCGGAAGACCTGATTTTCGACACGCTCACCTTCCCGCTGACCACCGGGCAGGAGGAACTGCGTAACGACGCCATTGAAACGCTGGAAGGCATCCGGCTGATCAAGGCCGCCCTGCCCGGCGTAATGACCGCGCTCGGCGTCAGCAACGTCAGCTTCGGCGTCACCCCGGCGGCGCGCGGCGTGCTCAACAGCGTCTTCCTGCATCACGCGGTCGAAGCCGGGCTGGACATGGCCATCGTCAACCCGGCCCACATCACGCCCTATTTCGAGATTCCAGAAGACCAGCGCAAACTGGCGAACGACCTGATCTTCAACTCGGATCAGGACGCCCTGCCCCGCTTCATCCAGTACTTCGAGCAGAACAAGGTCGAGATGGCCGGGCGCGAGGCGGAAGACCTCACCGCCGAAATGACGAGCGAAGCGGCCCTGCACTGGCAGATCGTCCACCGCAAGAAGGAAGGCGTTGAGGCGCGGATTGATGACTGCCTGACGCGGCAGGATGCCGTCGGCGTGCTCAATAACGTGCTGCTGCCGGCCATGAAGGAAGTCGGCGACAAGTTCGGCTCGGGTGAGCTGATATTGCCCTTCGTGCTGCAAAGCGCCGAGGTGATGAAGAAAGCCGTCGCCTATCTCGAACAATTCATGGACAAGGTGGAGGGCGCGAGCAAGGGAACCGTCGTACTGGCCACCGTCTACGGCGACGTACACGATATCGGCAAGAATCTGGTCAAGACCATCCTCTCGAACAACGGCTACACCGTGCACGACATCGGCAAGCAGGTTCCGGCCAACGTCATCATCGAGAAGGCCATCGAGCACCACGCCGACGCCATTGGCCTGAGCGCGCTGCTGGTGAGCACGAGCAAGCAGATGCCGCTGATCGTCAACGAACTGGCGCGGCGTAATCTGGAGGTGCCGGTGCTGATTGGCGGGGCGGCCATCAACCGCAAATTCGGCCGCCGTATCCTGTTCCTCGATGGTTCGGAACAGCCCTACGAACCGGGCGTCTTCTACTGCAGGGACGCCTTCGAGGGCCTGAACGTAATGGACACACTGATCAGCGATGAGCGTGAAACCTTCGTCGAGCAGATCAAGCAGGAAGCCTACGCCGAACTGCAGAAGCCAGTTCCGGTACGTCGCGCCCGCAGCCAGGGCGAGAAGACCGTCCAGCCTGCCCCGCATATCCCCACGCCGCCGTTCTGGGGCGCGAAGACGATTGACTATATGCCGCTGGAAATTGTGCTGAAGTACCTGCATAAGCCAGAATTGTTCCGCCTGTCGTGGGGAGCAACCAACACGCACGGCGACGAATGGACGAAGCTGGAGGCCGAATACGAGGCGCGGCTGGAGCGTATGACCCGCGAGGCCGTGCGCGACAAGTCGCTGCTGCCACGGGCCGTGTATGGTTTCTTCCCGGCCGCCGCCGATGGGGACGATTTGGTGATTTACGACCCAACCTCACTCCCCAACCCTCTCTCCGTGAGAGAGGGGGAGAAAAACGGTGCACCGGGGGTTCTCCCCTCTCCTATGGAGAGGGGCAGGGGTGAGGTTGCCCGCTTCCCCTTCCCACGCCAGCCGTATGGCGAATACCTGTGCCTCAGCGACTATTTCGCGCCGGTTTCCTCGGGCCAGTTGGACGTGGTGGCGCTGCAGGTGGTCACTGTGGGCAAGGCGGCCAGCGAACGCTTCGACCAGCTGCAGGACGCCAACGAGTACAGCGAGGCCTACTTCTTCCACGGGCTGGCCGTGCAGGCCGCCGAAGCGACCGCCAACTATGTGAACCGGCAGGTGATCGCCAGGGAACTGGGCATACCGCCGGGCCAGGGCAAGCGCTACTCATGGGGCTACCCGGCCTGCCCGGATGTGGGCGGCCACGACGTAGTGCGGCGCCTGCTGCCGGCCGTCGAAGATGCGCTCGGCCTGACGCTGACCCCGTCGTTCCAGTGGGTTCCCGAAGAAACAACGGCGGCGATTGTCGTCCATCATCCCGACGCCAAGTACTTCAGCGTCGGCACCGACCGCCTCGCTCAGATCGTGGGCAGTTAGGGGCAGCCATCATGTTCTTTTCACGAAGGAAGCCGAAAAACCCTGAGCCGCCACCGGCCGGCAGCCATGACCGCAAATTCCGCAGCATCTTCGCGGGTATACCGCTGATCATCGTCCTGGTGATCGTGGGCGTGTTCGTGCTGCTGATCATCCTGAACGCGCGCTTCACGCAGAACGTGGCCACCTGCCGCCTGTACTACCCGAACGCGAACGTGCTGCACGAAGATCAGCCGTACTTTCTGCAGCCGTTCGGTCAGTTGACGAGCCTGCTGCAATCGCCGGACGCGCCTGACGTGGTGACGACCTGGTACAACCAGCACTACGCGGCGGCCGTGCGCGCGGCGATGGCGGAGGATAATCTGACCGCCGTCACGCCGATTACGTGGGAAGTGACACCTGCCGATGATGGGGGCAGCCGGATTTTTCTGATTTGCCCGTGAAGGATAGTGCTGAGTGCTGAGTACCGAGTGCTGAGTCAATCACCTGTTTTTCACTCAGCACTCGGTACTCGTCTCGAAGGAGTTTCACCATGAACAGCGGGAACCGGGGATGCCTCGGGTGTCTCGTCATTCTGATGGGGATGCTGGTCTGCGGAGGAATCGTCTACCTGACGGTGGATCGCGTGTGCTATGCGGGCATCACACGCCGCGTCCCGGTTTACCCCGATGTGACGACGATCCGTACGACGCACAACATGTTGTTCGAGTATGGCATGGGCACAACGGTCGGCATTTACGAGAGTGTCGACGACCCGGAGACCGTACGCCGCTGGTACGCGACGCACATGCGCGAGTATATGCGGGCCGACGCCGTGAGCAGCAGCCCGCTGACATCGGCGCAGGTGCGGCTGACGCAGGCGCGCTGGGATGTGACCGAGGCGGAGGATGGCACCGGCAGCCAAATCATCCTATTCGGCCAGTGCGCGAATTGAAAAGCAGTTGAAAGTTCAAAGTTGAAAGTTGAAAGTGGCCGCATGGCGCACGCAAACAGCCGATGATCGAGAGACATGACGGATGACCCCACAACCCACCTTCCGCGAACGCCTGCGCGAACCCCGCCCGATTCTGGCCGATGGCGCGATGGGCACGCAGTTGCACGCGCACGGTGTCGGCCTCGACTCGCCGTTCGATGAACTGAACCTGACGCGCCCGGATCTCGTGCAGGCCATTCACCGCGCCTATGCCGAGGCGGGCGCCGAACTGATCGAGACCAACACCTTCGGCGCGAACCGCATCAAGCTGGCCGAACACGGCTTGGCCGACCAGCTCGAAGCTATCAATCGCGCTGGCATGGAACTGGCGCGGGCGGCGATAACCTCACTTTCAACACTCCAGCACTCGCAGGTCTACATTGCCGGTTCGGTCGGGCCGCTCGGCGTGGCGCTGCAACCGTATGGCCGAATCAAGCCTGAGGACGCCCGCGCTGCCTTCGTCGAACAGATCGCGGCGCTGGCCGGGGCGGGCGCAGACGCCCTGATCTTCGAGACATTCACCGATTTGGCCGAACTGCGTCTGGCGCTGGAAGCCGCCCGTGAAGCCGCGCCCGAGCTGCCAGTCATCACCGAAATGACGTTTGGCAGCGACGACCGCACCGTGCAGGGCTACCTTCCGGGCCGCGTGGCCCACGAACTGGCCGAGGCTGGCGCAGAGGTGATTGGCGTTAACTGCTCGGGCGGCCCGGCGCAAATCGCGCGCGTGCTGCAAAGCATGCGCCAGAGCGCGCCCGAAGCGCGGCTTTCGGCCATGCCCAACGCCGGCTACCCGGAGGCGCATGGGGGGCGCACCTTCTACCCCGCCACCGTGGACTATTTCGCCGATTACGCCCTGACGTTCAAGACCATCGGCGCGACGGTCATCGGCGGCTGCTGCGGCACGACTCCCGACCACATCGCCGCCATGCGCGCCGCACTCGACGACCCCTCCCGCGCCGCGCCGCATCTGCTGTTCATTGACGAGCCAGCCGAGGAACGCGGGACGCTGGCCGCCGAGCGCCCGTCGGAACTGGCGCGGATGCTGGCCGAGGGCCGCTACGTCGTCAGCGTGGAAATGAACCCGCCGCGCAGCCATAACTTCGACCGCCTGCTGGCCGCCGCCCGCCTGCTGCGCGATGGCGGGGCATCCGTCCTGAATATCGCCGACAGCCCGACCGCCCGCATGCGCGTCAGCCCGTGGGCGGTTTGCCAGATGATTCAGTCACGGCTGGGCGTCGAAACCGTTCTCCATTTCCCGACGCGCGGGCGCAACCTGCTGCGCCTGCAGGGTGACCTATTGGGCGCGCACGCGCTGGGCTTGCGCAATCTGTTTGTGTGTATGGGCGACCCGACGCGCATCGGCGACTACCCGGACGCGATGGATCAGTACGACATTGTGCCATCGGGGTTGATTCGCCTGACCAAGCAGAAGATGAATCACGGCCTTGACCAGGCGGGCAACAGCATCGGCGGCGCGACCAGTTTCACCGTTGGCTGCGCGCTGAATATGGGGGCGGACGATCTCGACAAGGAGATTGATGTGCTGAAGAAGAAGATGGCGGCCGGGGCGGATTTCGCGCTGGTGCAGCCGGTCTTCGAGCCACACGTCGCCGAAGCGTTCCTGAGCCGCTGGCAGGAAATCGAAGGCGAAGCGCTGGCGCTGCCGCTGCTGGTAGGCGTGATGCCGCTGTACAGCCTGAAGCATGCTCAGTTTCTCGACAATGAGATTCCCGGCATTCACATCCCGGCGGCCATCATGCAGCGCATCGAGGCGGCCGGTGACGATGCCGCGCAGGAAGGCGTGCGGGTGGCCCAGGAACTGCTGCGCGGGCTGCGGCCATACACGCAGGGCGCCTACATC
>JAEURB010000202.1 GCA_016788435.1 Anaerolineae bacterium
TACGTCAGCGCGTATTTTGCTCCATCGCGCTCGAAGTGGACGGTGATGGAACCCCGCCCGGCATCCTTGCTGCTCATGCGCTGCCGCCCGATCAGGTCATCGCTGGAGAGGGTATCCGCCTCGAATACCTCGACCAGTGCCTCGCCGTCAAAGCTCCAGGTCAGCGCGCCCGGCTCAAACGAGGGGATCGGCTCCCATCCCGCTGCGTTGTGCCGCCGCCCTGCAGCGAAATCCATCATGTTGTAGCAATGGGCCTTCGCCATGTTATGGCTCATGTGAGCGTGCCGGTCCACGCCCCACACCTTTTCGCCGTTCAGGCGCAGGTAGATTTCGTCCCCGTCAAACTCCTGGGCCAGCAGGCATTCGAGTGACAGCAGGTGCAGTACAGCCGGTGCGGGCATGGCTACAGGCTCCTTCTATCTCGCTGGCGAGGCGGTTTCGCGTTTACGAACACGCCGCGCACAGAACCGATTCGACGGGTTCGCCGGCCAGCCAGTCCGTCAGCCAATCGGCAAACGGCACACCGTCGGCGCTCATAGTGTAGAACGCATCTCCCGGCAGGATACCGTGAGACGCGCCCGGCGCGATATAAATACGCACATTGTCGAGGCTCTCCAGCGGAGCCAGTTCCGCGCGCATGCCCGCCGTCCACTCACGCGCCCGGCCGCCCATCAGCGCGTAGAATGCCATCTGCACCGAATCAGCGGCGCTCGTGTAGTGGGCGACACGCGCATCGGGGTAAGTCAGCGCGGTGTAGGAGGTCACGCCAGTCGTAATGCCGGCCTCCGGCGCGCTGGCTTCCGCGCCCTCCGGCAAGTGATCGGCGAGGCCCCACACGTCGAAGCCGCCCCAATCGCCGGGCGTCACGCCAACGCCAGCATCGCCCAGCACCCACTTCTCCGCGTCCGGGTAGGCATCGAAAATGCGCGGCGCGTTGAAGAGCGCGCCATACGACCCGGCGCTGGTTCCGGTCACGAATAATTGCCTGGCATCCGGGTAGTTGGCCGTCGTCCAATCGAGCACGGCCGTCGCATTGTCATAGCCGTGAAACCGAACGGTCAGCGGCGGCTGGCCGTCGAAGGTGACGGTGCGGCTGCCGGTATGCACATCGGCGCTGCAGTACGGCACCAGCACCGTCGTGAAGTCCGCCACCGGGTTACGCGGGTCGCTGAAATCAGCAATTCCCGACGCGCCAGCTTCGTCCGCCGCGTCGCCAACCGTGCGCTTGTACGGGCCGAACACGCCGCAGGTCGCGCGGTTCCAGCACGCGCCGCCGCCCTGAAAGTAAATCATCAGCTTGTCGGGGTCGCCCGGGCGAACGAAGAAGGCGTACGGTTCGCCGTTGGCGCATACCGCGCCCTCCGGTTCGAGGCGGTTCCAGCCCGCGTGAAGGCCGCCCGCCGCCGGTAGCGAAGACTGCGCCGTCGCGGCAAGCGCGCCCGCTGCCATCAGCAGCATGCCGAGTACCAATGCCACGCGCGCGAACTTGAGGATGGTCATGAATGTGCCTCATGGGTTGCCTGCAGAATAAGTTCCAATGCGCGGGTGGCGCTGGCCTCGCGCACAGCATGGCGGTCACCCGGCCAAACGTGGCGCTCGACCGCGATGATGCCCCCGCGCCCGGCCAGCCCGATGTACGTCAGCCCGACCGGTTTATCGGGTGTTCCGCCGCCCGGCCCGGCGATACCGGTGACGCTGACCGCCAAATCAGCCCCGAAGCGCCCCTGCGCGCCAAGCGCCATCTCAGCCGCCGTTTCGGGGCTGACCGCGCCATGCAGACGCAGCGTTGCTTCTTGCACGCCGAGCAGGGCCTGCTTGATGGCGTTGGCGTAGGCCACGACGCCGCCCAGCACGTAATCCGAGCTACCCGCGATTTCCGTCAGCCAGGCCGCGACCAGCCCGCCCGTACACGATTCGGCGCTGCAAACTGTCCAGCCGCGCGCGTGAAGGGCCTTTCCTGTCTGTTCTACCAGGCCCAGGTTCATGGCGTCCCTGCTATTTCTTCCTCGTACACAGGCGCGAAGATAACCATGCCAGCCCGATTGCGCCAGATTCTCGCACCCCCGGCGCTCCTTGAGATGGGTTATACTGCGGGATAGCAGTCCCAGAACTTGGGAAATTGAGGGAATTCGGGAATGGGGCACTGGGGTTGGCGGCCTCTGGTCGTTTCGACCTTCCTGAGCGTTTGGGTCGCAGGCTGCAACCTGCTGAGCGACT
>JAEURB010000232.1 GCA_016788435.1 Anaerolineae bacterium
CGCCGTCATGCAGCTCGAAATTGCGATCCTGATTTTCAGGCCGCGCAGTGAACGCCTCGAACTCGCCGGCGGTGATAAGTTTGGTTGTGGGCAGCGCCATTTCAGTCAACCTGTTCGCCCATCCAGCGATACGGACATTATATCCGGGCTTATCCCTGCCGGGCGTTGTAGACGAAGCGCCCGCTGTTGGCGAAGGCCAGATAGACGGCCATCGCCTCTTCCTTCAGCACGTTGTTCTGCAGGGCGATGCCGCGCCGGGCCAGCTCAATCTCCCAGGTGGGCGTGACCGGCCCTTCGTCGAAGCCGGTGATCTGTTCCAGTTCGGGGCCACTGCCAGCGATGACCAGCGAGCGGATACCGCTCCATAGCGTCGCGCCGAAGCACATGGCGCACGGCCGCCAGTTGACGACGAACTCGAATTCGGGCAACCCCGGCCCGCCCAGGTCGTACGTGCCAACGATTTGCTGGGCGATGGACAGCGTCATCACCTCGGCGTGCGCCGATGAAATCTGGTAGGCCATCACGCGGTTGACGCCGATCACGACCGGCTTGCCCGTCGCCTTCTCGAACACGCCCGCCGCGAACGGGCCGCCGGTACCGCGTTCGAAGTTGAGGCGCGAGAAGCGGATGACCTCGGCCATGCGCGCTTCTGGCGTCGGCAAGCTGGACGGCAGACGCTGATTTTCCTCGATGGCCCAGTCCGGCAGCGCAAGGGAGAACTCGTACGGGTTTTCGTGGGAGTGGCTCATCCGGGCGGTCCTTTGGTCGGCGTGGCCTGCGCCGGCTGGCGCGGCGGCAGGTTGGCAGTTGGGGAGGGCGTCAGCGTGTTCGTCGGCGTCAGCGTCGCGGTTGGCGTGCGCGTTTGCGACGGCGTGAGGGTAGGTGACGGCGTGCGCGTCACGGTCGGCGTATCGCTGGGCGTTGGCGTGATGGTGGGCGTGTCGCTGGCGGTCGGCGTCAGCGTTGGCGTCGGCGTGTCGCTGGGCGTTGGGGTAACGCTCGGCGTCGGCGTTTGGGTCGGGGTATCCGAAGGCGTCGGGCTGGGGCCGGGCGTTTCGGTCGGCGTTAGTTGGGCAATCAGCGCACCGGCCGGGTCGGTCGGCGTCGGCAGCGGTGTCGGGCTTTCGACGGGCGTGGGCGCAAATCCCGGCCCGGATTCAACCTGAATACCATCGGCGCGGAAGGTGATATCCACCCGCTGGCCGCGGCCGCCGAACGGGGCCTGCGGCTGGCCGTTGAAGATGACATCCAGGCCCTCGGCGTTGCTGGACAGGATATGGACGTTGTCCACCGCCTCAACGGCGAAGCGGTCGCCGGGGCGCGCGATGCCCGTGTATTGTTCGAGGCCGTCGGCGGTGATTTGCAGCCAGGCGCGTTGAGCCATCGTGATTTCGGCGAGCAGCCCGCGCCCGCTGTAGCTGGAGATCGGGGCCTGAGTCGCGGCGGTGCGCATGGTGGCAGTCGGCGCCGGCGTGTTGGTTTGCGTGGGCGGCAGCATGCCGAGAATGTCGCGCGAGATGGTGGTTGGTTCGGGCGCATCTGGCCCACCTTGCGGAGTGATGAGTTGGATAACGACGAAGGCGATGACGGCGAGTGCCGCGGCCGCCACCAACAGACGCAGCAGCCAGCCCAATGGGCCAGCGCCCCTGCGCTCGTTTGGAGTGGACTTGGGCGCGGGGCGGGCAGCCGCCGCAGGTGTCGGCTCTGGAGCGCGCTGAACCGGGACGGCTTTCTGGGGGGCGGTATCGCGCTTGCCGGGCGAGCGCCCGCGCAGGACGGAACTGCCGCGGTCGGTTACGGTGCTGGCGGTGTCGAAGCGTTCAATGACGGCATCTGCGTCGAGGCCGAGATATTGAGCGTAGTTGCGCAGGAAGCCGCGTACCTGAATGGGGGATAGTTCCGGGCTGGAGAAATCGCCCAACTCGAACGACTCGAGCAGGCGCATGCGGATGTGCAGCGCGCGCTCCGCCTCTTCCAGCGTCAGTTCTTTGTCTTCGCGCGATTGGCGGAGGTACAGCCCCAACCCCTGCGCGTCGTTCAAACCCATAACCGGTGCCTGCATGCGCCAGCGAAGGACAACCGTAGAACATACAAATTCTGCGGCGGAAAAACGAGCGCCGCTTTCCTGCCGGGCGGCCTACGCAGCGGCGCGACCCCGTCGCCCGTCAAGCGCCAGAAAAACGACGAGGGCGGCCTGCGCGCTGGCGCCACGAGCCACCCCCGTAACATAAAATGCTGCTGAGTTGATCGCGCGGCGGCCCGAACTATTCGGCGTCTTCGGCGGCCGGCTTGACCTGCTCGACCATGATCGTCTCTTCGACAACCACGTCCACCGAGCCATCAGCCTCGACGACCGCAACTTCGGCGATGTCGTCTATGACGACGTCCACCGAGCCATCGGCCTCGACCACTTCTTCAACGGCCACAACTTCGGGCGCGTTGGCGGCGGCGAGAGCGCGGGCGTAGTCCTCTTCGCGAACGATGACGACCTTGAGCAGCGGCGAGATTTCGCTGCCGAGGCGCACCGGCACCTCGTGGATGCCCACTTCGCGCAGCGCAGTTTGGCTGATGCGGCGGCGGTTGATGTCAATACCACTCTTCTCGTAGAGCGCCTGGGCGATTTCGCTGGTCGTCACCGAGCCGAACAGCTTGCCGGTGGGCGAAGCGCGGCGGCCGAACAGCAGTTGCACGCCGTCAATCTGGTGGGCCAGATCGTTCAGGCGGCCTTCGAGCGCGGCCTTGCGGGCAGCCGAGGCCGAGCGCAGGGCTTCCAGCTTCTTGAGTTCGGTCGGGCTGGCCTTCACCGCCAGCTTCTTGGGCAGCAGCCAGTTGCGGGCGAAACCATCCGCCACGTCCACAATTTCACCAGCGACGCCGTGCTTGTAAACGTCGGCCAACAGAACAACCTTCATGACATCACCTCTCTTCGGCCCAGCCACTGGCGGAGTTTGATCCGCACGAGCGCAATAGTCCCGCGCCCGCACCAAACCGGCGTGATCGCGTATTTGCGTACAAAGCGCGGGCATTATATATGCCGCTCCCGCCGAATCCAAGAGTGAACCGAACGCGGCGGCAGGGCCAAGGCTGCTGCAAAGTCAACGGGAAAGGAGGAACTCAACAGCGGGCTTCATCAGCCCGTTGCCGCCAAACACAAGGGGCTGAAGCCACCTTGTTACGGCTTCTTGCCTGACTTAGCAACAGCCCTGCCCTTCGCGCTCGTCGTGATTCTCTATTCCTCTGCTATCATGGCGGCGGGGGGAAAGGGCGAACCCGATGTGCGGAATCTGTGGCGTCTTTGACCTGACCGGCGGCGGACGTGCGAACCCGGCCGTCGTGCGTGGCATGTGCGACCGCATCCGCCATCGCGGGCCGGATGGTGACGGTTTTTTCTCAGCGCCGAACGCCGCCCTCGGTATGCGCCGCCTGAGCATCATTGATGTGGCCGGCAGGGACCAGCCGCTCTACAACGAGGACCACTCGCTGGCGCTGGTCTTCAACGGCGAGATCTACAACTACCGCGAACTGCGCGCCAAGCTCCTCGAACGCGGCCACCACTTCGGCACCGAAGGCGACGGCGAGACGATTCTTCATCTGTACGAGGAACACGGCCTCGACCTGTTTCGCCATCTGCGCGGCATGTACGCCATCGCCCTCTACGATGCCCCGCGTGACCGGCTGGTGCTGTCGGTTGACCACATCGGCATGAAGCCGCTTTACCTGTGGGAGCGCGATGGCCTGCTGCGCTTCGCCAGTGAGCTTAAGGCGTTCACAGCCGACCCGGATTTCGCGGCCCGCCTCAACCTTGATGCGCTCGATACCTTCTTCAGCTTCGGCTATCCGATTGGCGAGGAAACGCTGTTCGCCGGCGTGCGCCGCCTGATGCCCGGCCATGTCCTGACCGCCGAAGCGGGAGCCATCCATACGCACCGGGTCTGGCGCTTCGGCACGGGCTACGAGGGCGACTCGCTTCCCGCCGTGCCTGCGAACGAAGCCGCCCTGATAGACGAGGCGCGCGCCTGGCTGGACGAGTCGGTGCGGCTGCATCTGCGCAGCGACGTGCCGCTCGGCCTGTTCCTCAGCGGCGGCGTGGACTCGGCGGCGATGCTGGCCCTGATGCACCGCCAGGCCGAGGGTCGCATCAAGACCTACACCATCGGCTACGACATGCATACCGGCGACAACGAACTGGCGCAGGCGCGGCGCGTCGCCGAACACTTCGCCACCGACCATCACGAGCGCATCATCGGTGCTGATGACTGGTGGAACGCCTTCGACGGCACCGTGTACCACCACGACGAGCCATGCGCCAACCCCTCCGCCGTGTCGCTGATGCTGCTGAGCGAACATACCGCCCGCGATGTCAAAGTCGTGCTCACCGGCCTCGGCGGCGATGAGCTGTTCGGCGGCTATGCGACGCACCGCGCCCACGCGGCCGTATTGCGCGCCGCGCGCGGCGATACAGGCTCGTCTGCCGCCGCGCTGCTCGGCTGGATGGAGGCCTGTTACCCCGCCTTCAAGCGCTTCCGCGTGGTCGGGGCGCTGCCGACCTACCTGCCGGAGCTGCGCAACCGCCTGGGGCCGACGCAGGAAGGGCTGCTGCGCACGCAGATGTTCGACGGCATGGTGTTTTCCGATACGCTGCGGGCGCGTTTGTATGGCCCGGAACTGCGCGACGCCTGGAAGCTCGGCCGCCACAAGGAACGCGCCTTCGCCGATATTGTTGTGCTCAGCCAGCGGCCGAACCCTGATGATATGGCGCAGGCTATCGTGATCAATTCGTGGCTGACCGGCAACGCGCTGCTCCACGCCGACAAGGTGACGATGGCGCACTCGCTGGAAGGGCGCATCCCGTTCTTCGATCCGAACATGCTGGCCTTCTCCGCCGCCGTCCCGCCTTCTATTCGTATGAGAAGCAACAAGTACGTCCTTCGCGAGGCCATACGCCCACTGCTGCCCGCCTTCGCGCTCGAACGCCCGAAACAGCCGTTCAGCACGCCGATTCTCGGCTGGTTCGCCGGGCCGCTGGCGGGGCGGATACAGAGCGCACTGAGTGGAAAGGATGCCTTCGTGCGCCAGTACCTGAACGGCCCGGCGCTCGATGCGCTGCTGCGCGACCATTTCAGCGGCCGCCGCCCGCAGGTGGAAGTCGTCTTTCGCCTGCTCACGCTCGAACGCTGGGCGGCGGCGTTTGGTGTGAGATGAGGAAGTCGAAAGTTGAAAGTTGAAAGTTGAAAGAAGTACAAAGTAGAAAGTACAAAGTAGAAAGTAACGCTTAATGCGAAATGGAGAGGTGGGCGAATGAGGTATGATTGCGAGAAGGAATGCCCGGTGTCGCTCGAGGCCGAAGCCATCGGGCTAAAGCTGCGCCCTGTGAACGCTGCTTTAAGAACGGGCTGAATTGAAGCCTGCTTCAGCGGGCGCAGCTACAGCCTGATGCCTTTAGGCTCAGGCGAAACTGAACCCCATCTTCCTTCAACGAACTCACGCTTATTACACGTCCGACGTTACTTTCAACTTTGTACTTCAGAACTTACGCAGGCAAGGGGCTGATGAAGTTTAAGGAAATAGTGTAGGAAACGACCGGAAAACACCGCCTGTAGACCCGCAGCTTGCTGCGGCCCTTTGGGAAGGTGTCGGTTGATAGCCGCAGCAAGCTGCGGGTCTACACCCCACGTTATTTTGTTAATCTTCATAAGCCCGTGTTGGGCGTGGCAGGCGCTGCTCGCTTTTTCCGCAGTCCTTACTCTGGGTTCAACAAGGGGCTTCAGCCCCTTGCGTAAGTCCTAACTTTCAACTTTCAACTCGTAACTCTCAACTCACTGCTATACTGGCCGCCTTATGGACCCTTTGCAGTTCGTCCCGATTCTGGTGGTGGGCTTCGCCTTCTCGCTCGGCCTCACGCCGCTGTCGCGGGCGCTGGCGCTGCGCTTCAATGTCGTCGCCGTTCCGTCGGGCCGCAACATCCACAGCGACCGCAAGCCACTGATGGGTGGTATGGCCATGTACGCCGGGCTGGCGCTGGCGCTGCTGCTGTTTAGTCCACCGGCCTACGTGGCGGAACTCGTAACCGTGCTGCTTGGCGCTGGTTTTCTGGCGGCTATCGGGCTGCTCGACGACCGCTATAACCTGGGCATCAAAGTGCGGCTGGCGGCTCAGGCGCTGGCGACAGTTTTCCTCATCCTGTCGGGCATTTCGATTCAACTCACCAGCTTCTGGCCCATCAACGCCGCCCTCACCATCGTTTGGGTGCTGGCCATCACCAACGCCGTCAACTTTCTCGACAATATGGACGGTCTGGCGGCCGGCCTGACGGCGATTGCCGGGAGCGCCTTCACGCTCATCGCCTACGCCGAAGGGCTAATTCTGGTCAGTATGCTCGGCGCGGCGCTGGCCGGCAGCGCGGTCGGTTTCCTGATTTACAACTTCAACCCGGCCAGCAGCTTCATGGGCGATATGGGATCGCTGGTGCTCGGCTTCATGCTGGCCGTGCTGGGCATCAAGCTCGAATTCGGCACACAGCCGCTGGGCGTCACCTGGATGGTGCCGGTTCTGGTGCTGGCGCTGCCCGCCTTCGATATCTCGCTGGTCGTGCTCACGCGCTTGCTGGAAGGGCGCTCTATCGGGCAGGGCGGCAAAGACCACACCTCGCACCGGTTGATGGCGGCGGGCCTGAGCCAGCGGCAGACGCTGATGGTGCTCTACGCCTTCTGCGCCATCTACGGCGGGCTGGGCTTCGTCGTCAGCGTGGCTCAGCCGGAAATCGTGCTGGCCGTCGGGCTGGCAGGGCTGGCGGGGCTGGCTGTGCTCTACCCGGTCATGTTCTGGCTGAGGAAAAAGTACCAGTTGAAAGTACAGAGCGCTGAGTGCTGAGAAAGTGTTTTGGAAGCTGCCTCTGTTGTAGGCGGCGCTCGTGAGCGACCCGCCGCGTAGCCAATGCACAATCTGGGTCGCCTCGCACACCTTATGCTGCGCCACGCCCCACCCTTGGGTATAATTTCGGTTTGTGCCTCACTGTCGGGTTTATTCGCATGCTGTTTGATTTCGAAGCACTGGTCGGCCACCTGTATGTCGTCAAGGGGCGTTCCATCAGCAGCCCGCCGCCCGGCGCGCTGGTTGAGGTTGCGCCGCGCAAAGCCGCCCGGGGCCGCGAAACCGATACCTTCTTCACGCTCGTGCTGTCATCGGGCGACACGCAAGCCGCCGATGCTTTCTACGAACAGATGGCGGCGTTCGCGGCCGACCGCTACTTCAACAGCACGGGAAGCGTTTCATCTGGCTTGCGCGACGTCTTCACGCAAATCAACGACAACCTGTACGAGCACAATCAAACCAACCCGAAGCGCTACGAAGCCAGCGTCATCGCGGCCGTCCTGCGCGGCTCAGACCTGGTGCTGGCGCGGGTGGGCGCGGCCGTCGCGCTGCTGCGCCACGATGGCCTGACGCAGCCCTTCCCGGCTGAATTCAGCAACGATGAGGCACTTTACACCGCGCCGCTCGGCGTGCAGCCTACGCCTGACGTGCGGATGTCAATGCACAAGGCGGCCGCCGGCACGCGGCTGCTTGTGAGTGATGCGGCGCTGGCCGATATCGAATACGACCGGCTGCTGGCCACGCTCACCCGCCCCGACATCGGTGAGGCGCTGGTTGGACTGAAGGATATGGTTGTTGGCAGCCTGTCGGCCATGCTCGTCGAGTTTGTGCCGCCCGATGCCCCCTCGGCATTGCCTGTTCGCGAGGCCGACACCAACAAGGTGGATGCTGCGCCGGTCGTGCAGACCCCGACCGTACCACAAACGCCGGGCGGGCCGCGTCTGTCAGACGCGCGCGGCGAAACCATGCGCAACGTGATGGGCACTGCCGCCCTCGGCGCGGCCCGTGTCGCTGAAGGCATGAGCCATACCATTGACCGCGTAGCCCCCGAAGGCGCGGATGGACGGCGCAGCCTGCTCTCGAACCGGGGGGCAGCCGCCATTGCCATCCTCGTCCCGATTGCGGTCGTGGTACTGGTCATCCTGTTCTGGGTCAGCGGCACCGGCCAGAGCGAATTTGACCTGTGCTACACCGAGGCGGTGAAAGCGTCCGAACTGGCGCGCAATGTCGCTCCGGCCGATATGCAGGGCACGCTGGCAGCCTGGAACGCGGTGCAGGCGGTGGCCCGGCGCTGTGAACAACTGCGCAGTGGCGACCCGCAGCTCGCCCTGCTGGTCAGCGAG
>JAEURB010000264.1 GCA_016788435.1 Anaerolineae bacterium
CCGGCACTGCCCTTGGCCTTGACGACGTGGACGACGCGCATCGGGTTCAGCGGCTCCTGAACCAGGCGGCGGTGCGGGCCAGCCCTTCGTCGAACTCAACGACCGGTTCGAAGCCGAGCAGTTCGCCCGCCTTGGTCACGCTGGCGCGGGAGTGCTTGATGTCGCCGGTGCGGGCTGGCTCGTGCACCGGCTGGATGTGCGTGCCAAGGATGACGTTCAGCCGGTCCACCAGGTCGAGCAGGCTGATGCGCCCGCCGGTGGCAAGGTTCATCATCTGCCCGGCCGCCTGCGGGGCGCGCAGGGCGAGCAGGTTGCCATGCACGACGTTATCCACGTAGGTGAAATCGCGCGATTGCAGGCCGTCGCCGTAGATGATGGGCGATTCACCGCGCAGCATGGCGGCCAGAAAGCGCGGGATAACGGCGGCGTACTGGCTGGTTTCGTCCTGGCGCGGGCCGAAGACGTTGAAGTAGCGCAGTGCCACGGTCTCCAACCCGTAGACGGCAGTGAAGGCCTGCGCGTAGTATTCGCCGGCCAGCTTCGAGACGCCGTAGGGCGACAGCGGGCGCGGGGCCATCGTCTCGTCCTTGTACTCGCCCTCGATATCGCCATAGGCGGAGGACGAAGCGGCGTAGGCGACGCGCTTGACCCCGGCATCGCGGGCGGCCAGCAGCACATTGAGCGTGCCGGTCACGTTGTATTCGTGCGTCGTCAGCGGGTCGTCAATGCTGCGCGGCACGCTGGGCAGCGCCGCCTGGTGCAGCACGTAATCGGCCCCGGCGAAGGCTTCATCGAGCGCCGCCTTGCTGGTAATGCTGACTTCGAACAGTTCGCAGCCCGGGGGCAATACGGCCAGATTCTCGCGCTTGCCGGTGGCGAAGTTATCCACGATGCGCACGGTATGGCCGTCGCGCAGCAGGCGTTCGGCGATGTGCGAGCCGATGAATCCGGCCCCGCCAGTGATGACGTACGTTTCAGGCATGAGCGTGACCTGTCTGTAGGGCCGTGCGGATGGAACATCCGGATAGGCACGGCACGATGAGATGAACCGGCCGGGAGCATGCAGCCGTCAGCCCGCCAAGTGTGCCAAGAAATACCCGAAAAGGAAACGCCGGACGTAACGGGGAGAATCTGCCTCGCCTGAAACTACAGGCCGGGCGGGAAGCGTTCGATGAAGTAGGCGCTGGCATCGCCTTCCGCGATCCAGCCGGACAACCCGGCCCCCTCAACGACCGCCTTGACGCGGTACCAGGTATAGCGCTGGGTGCAGCTCGGGCCTTCCAGCACGTAGAAGACGATGCCGGCCGGAAGCTGGCCGATCAGCCCGCCGCTGGTTCCCGGCTCGGCGCGCACATTGACCGGGTCGGGGTCGCTGCGCGATACGCGGCCGCGCTCGTGCAGGATCAGGCGGGTGGGCAGTAAATCGGGGCAGCCTGGCGTTGGCGTGGCCGTTTGCGCCGCCAGCGGCAGCACAGTGACGAGGGCGAGCAGCAGGATCAGCAGGCCACACGCCCGGCGCATTACGAGGCCATCACCTTCGCGCTGCGCCGCTCTTCCCAGAAGTCGTGCAGACCCCAGTAGGCCACGGTGCCAAAGGCGAAGCCGTATAGCAGCAGATACGGGGCCAGGCTGGGTGCGGCGCGCACGGCCAGCGCCCCCGACGCGAAGGCGTAGGCGCAGAAGAACAGCTCGAAATAGACGTTGGAGTTGAGGCGAACCGTGTACGGATTGGCCGTTTTGCGGTCGGCATATTTCGGCGTGCGCTTGAACTCTTCGGGGATGTTGAACAGCCCGCTGACGACGGCCCGCGCATTGCTCCAGGCCGTGCCGGTGCCGAGGGCGATCAGGGCGGGCAGGATGATGATGCGCCGCCGCCAATCCGGGTAAAGTTCGCGCTGGCTGAT
>JAEURB010000496.1 GCA_016788435.1 Anaerolineae bacterium
GCCGCTTCCGACGCCTCCCGCGAGATTGACGACCCCTCGACCGAAGCCATCGCGCTGTGTAACGAAGGCCAGATGCTTCTGAGCATGGATCAGCCGGAAAGCGCCCTGGCCAGCCTGCAGAAGGCCGCCGAAGTGTCGGCGCGCATCAAGGAAGAGGACGACCGCGAGGAACTGCGCTGCGAGATTGACTATGGCCTGGCGATGGCCCAACTGCGGCTGCGCGACCTGCCCGGCGCGTGGGCGAGCGCCCTCGCTTCGCGCGAGGTGGCGTTGAAATACGCCGACCAGCCGCTGCTCACCGGCGTCGCCAGCCGGGGCATCGGCGAGGTGCTCACCGCGCTCGGCAGCCTGCCTGAGGGAAGCGATCCGGCGCTGTCGGCCGACCCCGATATCTGGTTCCACGCCTCGACCGAAGCCTTCCAGTCCATCAAGGCGGATGGCGAGGCGGCGCGCACGATGTATGCCCATGCGCTGAGCCTGAGCGTGCGCGGCAAGGGAATGCAGGCCGCCCGCAAACTGCAGCAGGCGATGATCATCTTCACGCGCCTCGGCATGTCGGACGATGCCGCCAAGGCCGCACAGGCCCAGATGAAGGTGCTGTCCAGCACCCGTGAAGCGCCACCTTCCCCACCCGGCACTTCGTAGCACCGGCTGCCGGTTCGCGCCGGGTAAAAGCCAGTCCAGGGCAAACGCATCAAAATCTGCGACCAGTTCATGATGGCTCTCAAGGCGTGCGTAGGGGCGAACCTGCGTGTTCGCCCGGTGGGCAGACACATAGGTCTGCCCCTACGACCGCGTTTGTGAACCGTCGTGACCCAATACGCCACTTTGAAGCGATTGTCCTGAATCCACACGCTGACCCGGTGATTCACCACGCTGAATAAGGGTACAATTTCGGGCGTATGCCATAACAGGACAGGTGCCTGAAATGACCGCCTCGCCCGCGCCCAATGCAGCAGCTTCCCGGCGTAAGTGGATCGAAATCGCCGCCGCGATCATCCTCGCTATCGCCAGCCTGATCACCGCGTGGAGCACCTACCAGGCCTCGCAGTGGTCACGCCAGCAATCGGCGATGGCCGCGCAGGTAACTGCCCTGCTCCTCGAAAGCACGCGCCTGACCACGCTCAGTTCACAGGATGCGCTGGTGGATGTGGTCACGTTCACCAGTTGGCTGGATGCCTTTACGACGGATAACGCCGAGCTGGCCGATTTCTATCGCAACCGCTTCCGCGACGAGTTCAAGCCAGCGTTCGAAGCGTGGGTGATCACGCAGCCGCGCGTGAACCCCGATGCGCCCGCTTCCCCGTTCGTCATGCCTGAGTATGACAATTCCGACGCCGATGCCGCGCTGGCCGCCCAGGAACTGGCCGCCGAGCGCCAGACGCAAGTGCGGGCCGCGGCGGAAAATGCCGGCCACTACATTCGCAACACCATCTTTCTGGCATCGGCGCTGTTCTTCGTCGGCACGTCCCGCATGTTTCCGGAAGGGAAGCTGCGCCTGTCGCTGGTCATTATGGCGCTGGCGCTGCTGCTGTTCGGCGCGCTCAATATCCTCTCAGGGCCGGTAAGCTGAATCACGACGCCCCACGCTTAGATACAGTGGATTGCTGGGAGAAGGAAAAAAC
>JAEURB010000309.1 GCA_016788435.1 Anaerolineae bacterium
CAGCGCGACATGACGGCTGCTGCGGCACGAACCGGTGAAAGCCGCGGTTCGCTGTGGCTGCTGCTGGCCGCGCTGCTGTGCGCGATTGCCGCTGGGGCGGTGTTGACAAGTGCTGGATTGCCCGATGCCAGCCTGTATGCCGGGCAGGAGGCCGATGGCCTGCGCTACGCAGCTTCGCCGGGCGAGCGTGCGCCGCTGTTTGAGGCGGTGACGGCCAGCGGGGATGACTTTTCGCTGCTGGCGCTGCGCGGGCGGCCAGTTGTGCTGAACTTCTGGGCGACATGGTGCGCACCGTGCGCCGTCGAGATGCCAGAATTGCAGCGCGTACACGACACTTTCGGCGATTCCGCTGCTATAGTAGGCGTCAATACGGGCGAGAGCGCCGAAATGGTGCGCGCATGGGCGGCCGAACGCGTTATCTCGTTCCCGCTGGCGCTCGATGAGGCTGGCGAAACGGCTGCGCTGTATCAGCTTCGCGGGCAGCCGACGACGGTCATACTCGACGCGTACGGGGTGGTTCGGGATATTGTGTATGGCCCGACGACTTTTGACAGCCTGTCTCGTTCGCTCGAAGCCTTGATTTCGAACCCCTCCTGAGGAGCAGGCGTGCAGCCGCAGAAACCGATTCGTCCCACTCGCCTTGGCCTGAACCTGGTCGTACTGCGCCTCAGCCGGAACTGGCTGAAGATCGTGATCGGCATTCTGGCGCTGTATGTGGGGCTGGCGCTGCTGGCGCCGCTGATGATGGCCGCTGGCCTTGAAGCCCCGGCGCGCGTGCTGTATACCCTGTACGCGCCGTTCTGCCATCAGTTCGCGTTCCGGTCGATCTATGTTGGCGGCGAGCAGGTGTTCTATCCGCGCGCGATTGCCAACAGTGGCTTGCAGCCCTTCGAAGTGTTTGCCTACAATGACCCGTCCTTCCTCTCCAGCTACAACTACTACTTTGCCCGTTCGCACAACGGGCAGCTACCGCCGCCGCCGACGGCCGCGGAACTGGCGGGCGCGTTCACGCCGTGGATGCAGTTTGCCGCGAAAGATTTTCCGGGGAACGCCCAGATGGGCTATAAGGCCACCCTGTGCGCCCGCGACATGGCTATCTACATCGCCCTGCTGATCGGCGCGATCATTTACAGCCGGCCACGGGTTCGGCGGCGGCTGCGCCCGGTGCCGATCTGGCTATATCTCATCGCCGGTGTGCTGCCGATTGCCCTAGACGGCTTCAGCCAACTGCTCGGTTATCCGCCGTTCAACCTGTGGCCGCCGCGTGAAACGCTGCCCTTCTTCCGCGTCGCCACAGGGCTGATGTTCGGGCTGATGAGCGCGTGGCTGGCCTTCCCCCATTTGGAACTGTCATTCCGGGAAACGCAGCGGGCGATTGAACTCAAGCTGACACAGGCGGGAATTACGTTACAATAGGTTCGTCCTGAGCGTAACGAACACTTGGGGGCGGGGCAATCGTGCTGGACTTGACAGTGGAGCGCCGCCTGCGCACGGATAACGACCGTGTGCTGCTCGCGCGCGAGGCGAATGCCACCCCGTATATCGCCATGCTGACAGTGGCGAATTTGCTGCGCCTCGAACGAGCGAACTCCATCTTTTACTATTATGATGATGCGGTCATCGCGGGCTTCGGCGCCTGGCAGGCTGTGAACGCGCAGTGGGTGGAGATTGGCCCGTTTTTCAACCGCGACGCGTACCGGGGGCAGGGCCTGGGACGGCGATTTTTCCGTGACGTGATCAGGCACCTCGAAGGTGAAGAGAAGTCACTGTATGCGGTTACGAAGAATGACGCGGTCAAGCACATGCTGGAAGGCTATGGTTTTGAGCCGTCATCCGTTCGCGAACTGCCATTCCCGCTGATCCGGCATCTGGCGGCACGGTTGGACTTGCGGCGTGTGTATTATGGGCTGCGCAAGATGAGCAGCGATCAGCCTACCATCCATCTCCTGAAGCCATTTCCCTACGCAAAAGGACGGATCGAATGACTGCGACGGCGGAACAACAGAAACGCCCCTCATACTTCAAGGAACTGGACAAGCGTTACGCCCAGTCGCGGGCGGCTATGGCCGTGCGCGCGCTGATCTCGATTGGGCTGGGCATTCTGCTGATTGCGGTTCCGCGCAACGTCATCGAAATCGTGCTGGTCGTCGTCTTCATCATGCTCCTGATAGATGGCCTGCACCGCGTGATCAGTATGCTGCTCGGCTGGACGGTGCCGCACTTCCGGCCGATGAATATCGCGCTGGCGGTGTTCGAACTGGGCGTGGCATTCCTCATCCTCATCCGCCCGGCGACAGCCGTGCGGCTTACGGCGACTATCCTCAGCCTCCTCGTCATCGTGCGCGGCGTGCTAATCCTGGCTTCGCTGGCCGACATGGGGGCTTATGGCGCGCGCCAGCGGATGTGGATGCTGGTTTCGGCCATCTTGTCTATCGTCGTCGGCCTGTACGTCCTGCCGCGCTCGCCTGATGATTTGCAGTCGTTCGCTGGGTTGCTTGGTATTTATCTGCTGCTTCTCGGTGTCGAACAGCTTGTACGGCTGGGCAGCCGGGGTGAGGCCGCACAGGAGACAGCGGAGGTCTTCGAAACGGTGTTGTCGCACGACATTGACAAGACCGGCCGCTTCACGCCGGGGCCAGACCCGGCGACCGGGCCGTATATGACGGCGTCCATTCAGAACATCGTGGCAAACAAGCCGCTGCCTCCGCGCAAGACGCACAGCCCGTCGTTTGGTGAATACATTGACGTGTTCAAGTACAAACGGCCGCTGATTATCTCGCCGCACCCGGATGACCTCGAAGGCTTCACCGGCGGGTTGGTCTACAGCCTGCGCGCGCCGGTTATCTCGGTCGTGATGTCGGGCGGGGACAAGGGACGCTGGCAGGAAGAATTCGAGAAGATGTCTCCCGAGCAATTCATGGAAGTGCGGCTCGACGAATCGGCCGAGGCAGCGCAACTGCTGGGCATCGAACGGATTCTGTGGATGGGCTACCGCGATCATGGTGTGGACTACAGCGAAGAGGCTGTGCTGCGAATGCTGAATGTGTTGGAGTATGTGCAGCCCGACCTGATTGTGTCGTTCGAG
>JAEURB010000319.1 GCA_016788435.1 Anaerolineae bacterium
CGGTCACGCTCATCCAGCATTACGTCGCTAACGATGGGTGGCGCTCATCGGTGGCCAAGGGCTTCGCAATGGGCCTGCTGGCGGGGGCTCCCTGGGTGGTGGGCGGCACGCTGGTCGGCGGGCTGCTGCTGGGCTGGAGCGGCCTGAGCAAACTTAGCGGGCTGCTGAAGTGAGGCCCATCCCCGAAAATCGCCGTACAATCAGAGACAGACAAGCACGGAGGCGGCCATGAGCGCGCTCGAAGACGAAATCATCGCCAAGATTCGCCTGCCGGATAAAGAAGCCCAGAAGCGGGTGATTGCGCTCGTTTAACAAGAACTGGATGCGCCAGAGCCGTTTGACTTCGAGGCGTGGTCGGCGCGAGTGGATGCGATAAAGGCTGAGATTTGGGCTCGTCGTGGCGATAGCGGGCCGAGCGCCCTCGATCTACTGGAGGAACTAAGGGAAGAAGAGTCGGAATGGCCATTCTAGTCCTCGATTCCGGCGTACTAATTGCGCGAAGCTATAACGAACCAGTCTCACAGGATGTGGAAGCCATGCTCACACGCATCCGAACTCGCGAGGTAGAATTGCACGCGCCGATTCTCTTCAAGTATGAACTCGTGTCCGTGGTACGGAAGCCGGTGCATAGCCCGCGAGTAACTCCTCTTGAAGGCGGACGGCTACTGGATGAATTACTTCAGTATCCCGTAACCCTGCATTTCGATGATGCGCTGCTCCGCCGGGGATTTGAACTGGCCGGGGAATTAACCCAGCCCCGCGCCTATGACGGTCAGTACCTCGCGCTGGCGGAACGCTTGCAGTGCGAGTTCTGGACGACCGATGAGCGGTTGTTCAACAGCGTGCGTTCGGCCTTTCCGCTGATCCGTTGGCTTGGAAACGTGGACATCAACGGCTAGTCACTTCCGCCCCGGTTATCCATCACAATATCCACGATATGGTTATGGCGGGCGAACAGGACCAGTCCGTCGCCAGGCTGAACGTTGGTATCGCGCGGCGGGTTGACTTCTGCCTCACCGCCGCGCTCGTGCAGGACGATGTCAATATGCTCGGCTTGCTGCAGGTCACCTATCGTCTGCCCGGCCATGCGCGAACCTGGCGCGACGACAAGCCGGATCAAACTGTACTGCGTGCCCTGCATCTCGAACGACTGCGCCACCTCGATACCGACAGCAGCCCCGGCGAAAGCAGGCGCAGACAGGTCGCTGGAACTCAGCACAGCCGTTACGCCCAGCAAACGCTCCAGTTGGCTGGCGAACTGGCCGTCAAACGAGCGCACGACGACGCGGGCGTTCGGGTTGAGGTCGCGGGCGCGCAGCACCACTTCCAGATTGAGATGATCGTTGGCTGTGCAGATCACGAGCGAGCGGGCGAGCGCCAGCCCGGCTTCTTCCAGCGTGGCAGGCTGGCGTCCATCGCCGGTGATGAGCGGCACGCCCAGTTGGCTCAATTCCTTCTCGACCCCGGCTCGGGCTTCCAGGTCTACCGCCACCACATCGAAGTGCATTCCGGTCAGCACGCGCACGACGCGCATCCCTACGTGGCCGATTCCCATAACAATGACGTGGTTGCGATAGGTGGATGCCACAGCTTCCTCCCAGGCCCGGCGGCGTTCGCCCCGGTTGAAGAACACCCGCACAAAATCAATCGCGCCGCGCCCGATGACGTAAACGGCGATGGCTGGCATGACATAGTAGAAGATGAGCAGATACCATTCGCCCGGCACCGGCTGCTCGGGGATACCCTGCAGCGACATCAGGCTGAGCATCATATAGGGCAGCGAAGTCCAGGCGAGGCGGATGCCGGTCGCCAGGAAATACAGCTCGCCAAACAGCAGGCCACCGCCGATGATGGCCGTGAAAAAGACGATCAGCGGGCGACGGAACTCACGCCAGATGGCGGAATTGTCACGCAGGAAGGCGCGCAGCGCGCGATGGATACGCGTGCGCCGCCGCGCCCCGCTGGGCAGTACCAGTTCCGTCTTCATCCGCATGACTGGCGTCCATCCACCTGCGACCGAAGCCCGATTGTAGCCCGCAATGATGAACAGCACCGGACTATCTGGTTCAGTCAAGCGCGGTGGCCTTACTCAGAATTGCGCCATCAGCGCCGGATAGTCACCCGCCAGGCTGTGCCGTACACTGTGAACAGTGATCAATCAGGCTGGCAGGAGTGGCGCATGACCGCTGAAACTGATGTCCGCTGGCAGGCTGTGGCAAGGCGCGATCAGGCTGCAAACGGCCAGTTCGTCTATGCTGTGCGTACGACGGGCGTCTACTGCCGTCCCTCGTGCGCCAGCCGCCAGCCGCGCCGCGAGAATGTGACCTTCTTCGCGCTGCCTGCGCTGGCCGAGGCTGCCGGATACCGCGCCTGCAAACGCTGCCACCCGCGCGAAGCCCATATCGCCGACTCGCGCGCGCTGCTCGCACAAGAGGTGGCCGCCTATCTGGCTGCGCATATTGACGATTCAGCGGCACTGGCGCTGGAAGCCATTGGCGCAGCGGTGGGTTATGCGCCGGGCCATGTGAGCGCCGTTTTCAAGGACGTGCTGGGCGTCACGCCACGCCAGTACGCCGAGGCGCTGCGCCTGCAGGCGTTCAAGGCACACCTGCGCGACGGGCTTGCAGTGACCGAGGCGATCTATGCCGCTGGCTACGGGTCACCCAGCCGGGTTTACGAGCAGGCTGGCGGCGCGCTCGGCATGACGCCCGCCGCCTATCGCCGGGGTGGGGCCGGCGTGACCATCGCCTACTCGCTGCGCGAAACACAGCTGGGCTGGCTGCTGGCTGGTCAAACCGAGCGCGGCCTGTGCGCGGTGGGCCTGTATGACGACCCCGTGACTGCTGAAACGGCCCTGTGCGCCGAGTTCCCGCAGGCGGAACTCACACGGGATGACCGGGCGCTGGCGGCGCGAGTGGACGCCATCGTGGCGCATCTCGACGGCCATTCCGCTTCGCTCGACCTGCCGCTCGACGTGCGGGCGACCGCCTTTCAGCGGCGCGTGTGGCAGGCACTGCGCGCTATCCCCAGCGGCGAAACGCGCACCTACAGCCAGATTGCCGCCGCTATCGGCCAGCCTGCGGCCGTGCGCGCAGTGGCCGGCGCCTGCGCCAATAATCGCGCCGCCATCGTCATTCCGTGCCACCGCGTAATCGGCAAGGATGGCTCGCTGGCCGGCTATCGCTGGGGCATCGAGCGCAAGCGGGCGCTGCTTGAACTGGAAGCGCAGGAACAGCCTGATCTGGTGCGGGCCTGAACGGCTGCGCCCGACTCGCGGCCGGAAATATTCCGTAGTAGTAATAGATACAGTGACCGGGAACGCTCCTGTGCCTGGCCATCCTTGACCGGTGGCCGGTACCTGGGGCGTTTCGCCTGCCGTCACGAGTTAGATTGAGGCCGACCATGACCGATGAAATTGCGCGCACGGAAGAGACGCTTGACCCCGCCGACTGGGAGGCGATGCGCGCGCTGGCGCACCGCATGGTGGATGACATGCTCGACTTCACGCAGGATGTGCGCGAACGCCCCGTTTGGCAGCCGATTGACCTGGCCTCGAAGGTGCATTTCCGTACGCCCCTGCCCTACGTGGGCCGCAGTGAGGCCGAAGTCTACGACGAGTTCGTCAAATTCGTCTTGTCGCAAAGCGCGGCCAGCACGCATCCACGTTTCTGGGGCTGGGTGATGGGCAATGGTACGCCGCTGACCATGATGGCCGATATGCTGGCCAGCGGCCTCAATCTGAACGTGGGCGGCGGCGACCAGATCAGCGGTTATATTGAACAGCAGGTGATCGCCTGGTGCGCCGAGATGATGGGCTTCCCGGAGACGGCCAGCGGCATACTCGTCAGCGGCGGCTCGATGGCCAATCTGGTTGCGCTGACGGTGGCACGGCACACGAAGGCCGGGTTCGATGTGCGGGCGAAAGGGATGCAGGGCGCGCCGCACAAGCTCACCGTTTACGCCTCGGAGGAAGTCCATTCCTGCGTGCAGCGCGGGTTGGAAGTGCTGGGGCTGGGCAGCGAGGCGCTGCGTCTGATCCCGACTGATGACCACTTTCGCGTGCATGCCGGGCAGATGGCGCAAGCAATAGCGGATGACCGTGCCGCTGGCTTCCTGCCGATTTGCATCGTTGGCTGCGCGGGTACGGTCAATACCGGCGCGACCGACGACCTGAACGCGCTGGCCGATCTGGCTGCGCGGGAGGGTCTGTGGTTCCATGTAGACGGTGCGTTTGGCGCGCTGGCGGCGATAGCTCCCGGCCTCGAATCGCTGGTCAGCGGTATGGAACGCGCGGATTCGGTCGGTTTCGATATGCACAAGTGGCTGCACATCCCTTACGAGGCAGCCTGCGTGCTGGTGCGCGACACGAACGCTCATTTGGAAGCGTTCACGCTCACGCCGCCGTATCTGGAGCATCATACGCGGGGCATGGCAGCCGGTGGTATCTGGTATGGCGACCTCGGCATACAGCTTTCGCGCGGCCTGCGCGCGCTCAAGGTGTGGATGGCGTTCAAAGCCTATGGCGTTGAAAAACTGGGCCGCCTGGTTCGCCAGAACGTTGACCAGGCGCGCTATTTGTCTGAACTTGTGGATGCCACGCCAGAACTGGAACGCATCGCGCCAACCGACCTCAACATCGTCTGTTTCCGCTACCAGGCGCCCGAACGAGACAGCGACGCGCTCAACCGCTTCAATCAGGAGCTGCTGCTGCGCCTGCAAGAGAGCGGCATCGCTGCGCCTTCCTATACAACGCTGCGCGGTCAATACGCGCTGCGGGCCTGCATCGTCAACCACCGCACCGTGCAGTCAGACCTCGACCTGCTGGTGGACACGGTGGTGCGCCTCGGCCATGAGTTAGAAGCGGAAGAGTGGGGATGAGCTTGCCTATTCCCAGCAGAACGCGCCAACGTTTACCGCGCCGTCGCCCCCGTCTGCACGAGGGATGCGCGCCACATCCGGCAGCGTGTAGTGGCCGGTACGCAGGGCATAGGCGCCGGGCGGCAGGTCGAACACGTCGGCCATGACGATCAGGCGATCATCGCTGCGCCAGACATTGGCTGAAACCGGCACGTCGCTGCTGTAGGCGGGCGGCAGGTTCGTCAGCGCCGCCCAATCAGCTACTACCGGCAATTCGCCGCGCTGGCAGGCGGCAGCGGCTTCTGCGCCCAACGGATACAGGTGATGGAACTGCTGGATCGTCGCGTCAGGCGGCAGCGTCTCTACCTGCCACAGCGTTGAAAGTCGCAGGCGGTCGCCCACCCGCCGCGCACGCCAGCCTTCGAGCGCCGAACCATCGGCCAGCGCCACCGCTTCGATGTCCGTGAAGCTCTGCGGTTCGCTCACGCCGTCGTAGAGGGCCACGATGAACGGGCCGGACGGGGGGCGGCGCGGCGATTCGACGGTTGGTTCGCTCAGGCCCGCTGCGACCAGTTCTTCCCACGCCTGGAACGGCGGCACCGTCGCCATCAGCGCGGCCGGAAACGGCGGCAGGACGAGCAGCGTTTCGCCGTTGATCACCCGCGAATCAGAACGACCCCACAGCAGCACATTGAAGACGGCCGCTTCGCCGCTGAGGGCCGGGTCATCGCCATGGCCGTGAAAGAGAACGGGCAGACCGGCGGGCAGGGCAGCCAGCGCTTCACGCGGTTCGTTGAGGATGCTCGACAGCGCGCTTTCCGGCGGGCGCACCTCGGCCGCATCGTCGAGCGTCAGCGCAAGCTGGCCGAGCCAGCCCGCCGCCAGTATGAGCGCCGCGCCGCCCAGCAGAACCGGCCACCAGCGGCGCTGCAGCAGCGTGAGCGAAGCTCCGGCCGCCAGCGCCAGCCCCGGCAGCACGACCAGCAGGTAGTGCGGCAGGACGGGCGTAGTGTGGCGGATGAAGAACAGCGGCGCGAGCAGCAGCCAAACCAGCACAATTTCGGCCAGCAGGCGGCCCAAACGCGCGCTTTCATCCTTGCGGAGCAGCCAGCGCACGAGGGCCGCCACGCCCAGTATGGCAAGGATGAGCGACAGCAGCGGCAGCGTGGGCCACGTGCTGATGCTGTCCACCGCGCCGAGGCCGAGATAGCCCCAGGCCCAGTTGGCGGCCAATTGCAGCAGGCGGCCGAACGCCTCCAGGTCGAACTGCGCCGCGCCGCCGCCCACCTGCCCCAGCCCGGCCATGATGCCCGTATCCTTCGTCAGCACGTAGTAGACGTACGGGAGTGTGAGCAGGCCAGCCAGCAAGCCGCCGATCAACACGGGCAGCCAGCGCCGCCACCAGCGGAAGCGCACGAACAGGTACAGTCCGCCAAGGATGAAGGGCAGTCCGGCGAAGTGCACCTGCCAGATGAACAGGCTGAGGAAGATGGCCGCGCCAGTGGCGATGCGCTGGCGGCGTTCGGTTGAGGCGGTCACAGCCAGATAAGCCGCCCATGCCCAGCACAAGCCGAGGAAGGGGAGCAGGTTCGGCTGCCAGATGCTGCGCCCGTACAGCGCGGCATACGGTGAAGCCGCCAGCAGCAGCGCCGCGATCAACCCGCTGCCTGCGCCCCAATGCCGCCCCAACCCCCAGACCAGTGGCACGCACAGCAGGCTGAGCAGGCTGACCCAGGCGGCGGCCAGCGCCGGATCGGGCGAGAGCAGGAAGGGCGGCGTGAACATCCACACCGAGGCGGGCAGGAACGGGACGCCGGTTGAGGAGGCCTGTGCCACAAACACAAACTCGCCGCCGCGCACCAGACCCAGGGCGTCGAGGCTGATACGCGCCTCATCCCCGGCGAACGAATACACGCCCGGCCAGCCGAAGCGCAGCAGTGCCGCCAGCACAACAATGGCGAGCAGGGCGATCCATTCGGCGCGCGAGGGACGGATGTTCAGGGTGGATACTCCGCTGGAAGGGGTGAGGTCACGACGATTATAGCGGGCGCAAAACGCGCACACAGGCCGCGAGGAGGATTGGAGGGATACCCCCGAACTATCCCCGCAAGGTGCTGAATCGGCTACACTTTCAGCAACCCGCGCGCTGGATGACAAGCTCATGCCGGAGAAAGCCGCCATTACCCCTGAGATTTACCAGCTCAAGGTCACTGTTCGGCACAGCAAGCCCCCAATCTGGCGGCGGATGCTCGTCTCCAGCGACACCAACCTCGGCAAGCTGCACCGTATCCTGCAAGTGCTGTTTGCGTGGGAAGACTCTCACCTGCACCAGTTCACCGCCGCCGGCAGACAGTACTCCAATCCCATGTTCCAACTGGAAGATGTGAGTGACGAGCGGCGCGTGAAGCTGGGCCAGATGGCCCTTGGCCCGAAGTCCAAAATTCTGTACGAGTATGATTTTGGCGATAGCTGGGAAGTCGAAATCATCGTCGAGAAGGTGCTGCCATTCGACGACAAACAGCCGCTGCCGTTCATCGTGGACGGGAAACTCGCTGGCCCGCTGGAAGACAGCGGCGGCATTTGGGGCTACATGGATCTGGTACGCATTCTCAATGATCCTAGCGATCCCCGGTATGAGGAGCGTATGGGATGGATTTTCGGCTACGAAGAGCCGGAGGAGGGCGCTCATTTTGACGCCGAGGCCTTCGACAAGGACGCGCTGAACAAGGAACTGCGGTCGCTGAGGTAGCGCTTCAGCGGGCGAGGAGACGTGTCATGAGCCGGAAGCCATCTGGCGCGGCGCCGGTTGCGCAGAACGGCAGTTCAGCCGAATTGCAGCGCCAATTCTTCAGCGGCTTCCTGGCGGCCATGCGCCAGCAGCCACAGGTACGCTTCGCTTCTGTGCTGCAGCTCTCAGACTGGAGCGCCGCCGAGTGCGATGCGTTCGTGCGCTACTACACGGGGCAGGACACGTTCCCCCCGCTGCACGAATACCTTGTGCAGCCTCGGCCTGCGGGCCGCTGACGGCACAACCAAGCCGGCCACGAGGTATTCCTGAACGCCGCGCGGGAATCAGCAGCCGAGCGGTGAGAGGAGGGGATGATGGGTGGCTATCGCTCACATCGTCACTCCGTGGAAAGCACCTCGCCCTGCGCCAGGTCCACCAGCGCGAAGAAGAGCGTCGTGTCGCCATCCACAAACGCGACGCCCCACACATCCTCACCACCCTGCTGCTGCGCGTAGGTCGTCCAGTTGTCGTGGCCGGTCAGGGCCGTATCAATGCCCGGCGCAGTATAGGCCAGATTAATGGCCGCGTTGCGCGCTTCGGCCAGCGCTTCCTCGTCATCGAGCGCATTGGGGTCCACCACGTCAGTGATCTGAACGTCGCCCTCCTCTTCCACCACGGCGTAGGCCGTCACCTGTTCGATACCGCGCACGTAGTAGACCTCCCACTGCTGATCCCAGCGGTTCCAGTCGGCGTAGACATCCCACAATTCAGGCATGTCGCCGAGCCAGGCCAGCACCTCGGCGTCATGCGCGACTACCGTCAACACCTGCGGCATCTGCTCCTGAAAGACAGCGGTGGGAAGCGGCGTGGGCGCGAACGAGTCGAGGATTTCGTACGTCTCGCCGTTGATGTTGGCATAGCCGAGCCACTCCTCGTGCGCCGCGTCGTAAAACTCGACGTACCACACGCCGTTTTCATCCGGCCCCCACGCCTCAGGGATGTAGTCCGGCCACGTTTCAAGCCATTGCGCGAAGGGTTCCGTGTTCTCGACCACGAAAATGACCTTGGCGCGTACCGGATCCTCGTCCTGCGCCAGGGCAGGCAGCGCAGCCAGCACGGCCACCAGGAGCAGCAGAGTGACTTTCAGCCATTTGCTCATGATGAGTTCCTCAGCAGGTTAAAGGCCCCTCGCCCGCACAATGCCCGGCGGAAGCGGGTTCAGACCGGGAAAGACCTGGTCAATGGCCGAATTATTCAGGCGATTGGTCAGCACTTCGGCCAGCACGTCGCGGTAATCGGTCGTGATGGCAAGGTCGCCGTCGTTGAGCGCCTCGGGGGCCAGCGTCGGCCAGTTGGCGTACACCTGCCCGCCGTGCGCGCCGCCGCCCATCACCAGCATGAAATTACCGTGGCCGTGGTCGGTGCCGGCGCTGGCGTTCTCGGCCACCCGGCGGCCAAACTCGCTCATCGTCACCAGCGTCACGCCGGAAATCGCGTCCTGCAGGTCGGTGTGGAACGCGCCGAGGCCGCGCGCCAGCACGTCGAGGTGCGCCTCGAAGAAGCCATCGCGCGTGCCTTCGTTCTCGTGCGTATCCCAGCCGCCGAGGTCGAGGCAGGCGACTTCCAGCCCGACATCGGCCTTGATCAACTGAGCGACCTGGCGCAGACCCAGCCCGAAACCCTCGTCGTCCTCCGGGTAAACCGCGCCGTTGGCCGGCGTGTAACCCTGCGCGCTGATCTGCTGGAGCATGTCCACCGTGCTGAAGACCATCCGCGCCTGCGCGCCGAGGTCATCGGGCGGCGCTTCGACGCGATACAGGCGGGCCAGGGCGTCCTGCGCGTGGCGCAGCTCACCTTCACGCCCACGCAGGTGGAAATCGGCAATCGAACGCAGCGACAGCGGCGAGATCGTCCCGCGCAGCGAGTCCTGCACAATCGCGCCCATGCCGATTGCGCGGAATGGCGAGTCGTTGGCACCGGCCGTCGTCTCCAGGTGCCGCCCTACCCAGCCGGTTCCGGTGCTCTTGTTGTCGGGAGTGCCGTATTCCATGTACTGCATGGCGTCGAAGTGCGAGCGCGTCGCGTTGGTCAGGCCTGTCGCGTGGACGACCGCCAGTTGGCCGGACTGGTAGATGCCGGTCAGCGGGGCCATGGACGGGTGAAAGCCGAAATAGCCATCGAGGTCGAGCGCGCCGCCCGCCGCACCCGGCTCAGGGATCGCCAGCGTGGGACGCGCATCGTAGTAGTGCCGCCCATCGCCGTAGGGCACGACCGCGCTCAGGCCATCCATGCCGCCGCGCAGGAAAATGACCACCAGCACATCGCCGCGCACGTGGGCCTGCGACTGGGCGAACGCCATGCGCGGCATCCACGACGGGAACAGGCTGCTGCTGGCCCCCAGCACGCCCAGCGCGCCAGCGGATTTCAGGAAAGTCCGGCGGGAAAGCAGAGTCGCCATCAGGATTGTCCTCGCATGCTCGCCGCTTCGTTCAGCGCCACTGATACAGCGGGGAAGCCAGCATCAGGCCGAACAGCGTCCCCAACTTGCCGCCCAGCCGGCCGGGCGTGACCGGTGCATCTGGCCCTTCGCCATCCGACACGTAATCCACAAAGGCCGCCTGCGCGTCATCGGGCAGCGCGGACGTCCCAAACACGCGCCCGGCCACTGCCCCCACCAGCTCGGCCGCGGTGGATGGGTCACCCACCAATTGGTCGAGCCGTGTCACCATGCCGGTATCCGGCTCACTCCAGGCCGTGTGCGTGAGCGCCATCGCCGTATTCCAGCGGGCCAGCAGACCGGCCGAGCTGATCCACGCTCCCGCGTCGTCGGGGTAGCCGTTGGGCGGGTTCCAGCCATACGGATACTGGCTGAGGTCTTCGAGCATCGTCTGAAGCAGCCAATCGGGATTGACGCGCGCTCCGGTGGCGCGCACGGCCCCGATGAAGAAATCGAGCGGGCGGCGCAGCTTTTGCCCGGCCGACTGGCGGAACTCATCCGACGTGAAGAGGGCGCGCAGCACGGGCGCAATCTCGCCGCCGTTGGCCGCCCAGACCTCAGACAGACGCTCGACCAGCGCCTCGGGCGGGCTATCACTCACGAAGCGGATGCACAGTTTGCGGCAGATGAAGCGCGCCGTCGCCGGGTGGCTGACGAGGATGGACAGCAGATGCAGCCCGTCTTCGATGCCGCGCCCGGCCGGCATGTCGTGGCCGAGGATAGATTTCGCCTCGCTGTCGTGAATGGTCTCGTCGAAGTAGAAGCCGGTGGCCGTGCCGTCATGCACCGTCCAGCCAGTCAGCGCTCGCGCCGCTTCCTTCACATCGCGTTCGGAATAGCCGCCATCCACGCCGAGCGTGTGCAGTTCAAGCAGCTCGCGGGCGTAATTCTCGTTGGGGTGTTCCTGCGTGCTGTAAGCCTGGTCGAGGTAGTAGAGCATGGCCGGGCTTTGCGCCGTGCCGATGACGAGGTCGCGGAAATTGCCGAGTGCGTGCCGCCGGATGACCTCGCGGTGCATGACCAGCACATCATGCAGCAGGTCACCGGCCGGTACGTTGAAATGATCCGTCCAGAAGTCAATCATGCGCTCGTACAACTGGCGGCGGCTGTGGGTGGCCTGCTCGACCATGCCGCGCAGGATGGTGTAGTAGATGCGCCCGTCGAAGCCGAGCGAGTGAACCGCCGTCCGGTCGAGCGAGAGAATGGGCAGCAGGCGGCGCACTTCATCGCCTTCGGGGTCGGCCAGCGCAGCCGGATCAAGCTGCTCGTCGAGCCATGCATCGAAGCCGATAGCGTGCAGGTGTTCGATATCTTCGGGGCGAGGTCCCCACGTCAGCCGGTGGAGGATATGAAGATTGGGATCGGTGGCGGAAGGCAAGTCCGGGCTGCCGGCGTAGGCCTGCAGAGAGCCAAGCCAGGCGTCGCTCAGCGTGACGCCCGCAAAGGCCGCGCCCAACCCCTTGAGGAAGTCCCGCCGCGTGGTGGTCATTGTGGCCTCCGCCGCCTCTGCAATGCAGGCGCTGTCCTACCCTTCTGTCCCAAATGTACGCAGATTCCGGCCGAATCGTTACCGGATTCTGGCTGGCTTCATCAAGCGTAGGGCAAGCGCAGGGCGGGTCGGGCAGCGGCCCTCACGGCTCCAGCCACGACGGTAAATCGCACGGGATGCCCAGGTTGATGGCGAAGTCGCTGCGGTTGTTGGCCGTTACCTCGATGATTGGAATCCAGCGTTCGGTGGGGGTGGTGAGAATGACCGCGCTGGGGACGCC
>JAEURB010000429.1 GCA_016788435.1 Anaerolineae bacterium
GCGCTGCTGGCCTATTCTGGCGCGAGTGAGCCGGTGCAGGACTTACTGCTCGGCCAGCCGTGGTCGCGCCATATCATCTCGCCATCCATCGGCGATAACAGCAGCGAAGACGGGTTCAGCAGCTTCCCGAACGAGGGCCTCGACTTCGAACACACGTTGTTCGTCAACACGCAAACGCTATGGGACCGCGCAACCGCGCGCGGCGTCAACGAGGGCCGCCGGGCGCGCGGTTTCGCCTTCAACGAAACGCCCGACCCGAACGGGCTTCCCGCCTCCGACGCTTACATTGACTGGTACGGCCAAACCGATGCGCGCTGGCAATACGACCCGGTGACGTCGCGCTATGTGCGCTTCACCGACGGCCTGCCGCACTACGACCGAGCCGACGGTGAGCAGCTGTGGGCCGATAATCTCGTCATCATCGAAGTGCCGCACGAGGAACGCCCGGACTTGTTCGAATCCGAGAGCAAGTCGGCCAGCCAGCAGATTGACCTGTGGGACAGCGGCCGCGCTTATGTGCTGCGCGACGGCGTGTACTACCAGGGCTACTGGCGGCGCGCCAACCGCGACGAGGGAACGGCGCTGGAACTGATCTATGGCGACAGCACGCCGATCAAGCTGGAGCCGGGCCGCACCTGGGTGACGGTCGTGCGCTGGCTGGGCGATGTGCAATTGAGCGAGCAGCCCGCCGACATGCAGGCGACGGCGACGGTGCTGGCAGCCAGTTTCACGCCCACCTACACCATCACCCCCGGCCCAAGCCAGACGCCAGAAGCCACGCTGGCCGCACCGTAATCGGCTGAGCAACGCTGCGAAGAAAAACGGCAACGCGAAGCACGCAATGCGCACGAAGGGCACAAAGGGCCTGACATCAACTCCCTTTGTGCCCTTCGTGGCATGTTCTAGTTGTGTATTCCTGCCGCTAGAGCGGCTTCAGCCCGGCCTCGATGGCGGCGCGGCGCGGTTCAAGGAAGGGCGGCAGCGATAAACGTTCGCCCAGCGCCGCCAGCGGCTCGTCGGCGGTGAAGCCCGGCCCATCCGTCGCCAGTTCGAACAGGATGCCGTTCGAGATGCGGAAGTAAAGCGACCGGAAGTAGAAGCGGTTGACCTCGCCGGAATGCGGCACGCCCAGGCTGTCCAGCCGCGCCATCCACTCACGCTGCGCGGCTTCATCGCGCACGCGGAACGCGACATGATGCACGCCGCCTGCACCCAACCGGGCGCGGGTCGCGCGGCCTTCATCCAGCACACGCACGAATTTGCCCGGCCCGCCGCCGTCCATCGCGTACAGCGCTTCGGCGCGGATGCCGCCTTCGCCGGCGCTTTCGGCCACCTTCTCCCAGCCCATGAGCAGGCTGAAGATCGGCTCGTAGCGCGGCAGGTCGGGGACTGAAAGCGTGACGCCCCAGAAGCCGCGAATTGCCATATCCGCCGGCACATCCACCCCGTCCCACACTTCACCCTCGAACGGCGCACCCTCGTCATCCACCAGCGCCAGCCGCTGGCCTTCCGGGTCGGCAAAGCGCAGCAGAGTGATGCCAGTCGCCGTTTCCACGCCGCTGTGGGTAACGCCGTGCGCGGTGAATCGTTCGGCCCAATAGTCGAGCGCGGCGCGGCCGTTGACGCGAAACAGCGTTTCGGCGATGCTGTCCGTACCGTGTTCCTGCCCGCCAATCAGCGGCCAGTCGAAGAACGTCATATCGGTGCCGGGCGAGCCAAGCTTGTCGGCATAGAACAGGTGATAGGCGCTGACATCATCCTGATTGACCGTCTTCTTGACCAGCCGCAGGCCGAGTACCCGCGTATAGAAGTCGAGATTGGCGGGGGCGTCGGCCGTGACGGCGGTGACGTGGTGCAATCCATGAACCTGCATCCGATTTCCCTCTGACTACTCCGCTCTTTACATCACCTCAGACCGGGCCAGAGGGCGCAACCTTACGCTGCCAGGGACGCGTAAGCAGGCGGTAGTCCGGTAATGTCAGGCCGGTTTCTTCCGCAGCGCCAGCAGCGCCCCTACCGCCACCATGCCGAAATAGGCCAGAATAGCGATTACGTTGAGCATGCCGCCCCACTGCCGCAGCGGCATATTGAGCGTGAGGTCACCCACGATGCGCAGCACGAGCGCAAAATGCAGCAGGATCAGCGGCCCGTAGAGCGCCGGGCGGTAAACGACCTGCACATTGACGACCGACGGCAGGATGATCGGCGCGTGGCCGAAGATCATCGAGAAGACGAAGCCGATCAGGATGGCATGCAACTGCGCATCGTAGTACGGCCCGGCCAGTTGCAGGCCATACACAACACGCAGCGCCCCGCCGATCAGCAGCCACACGTACCCGGCCAGCAGCGCCGAGGCGATGAAGCGCGTCAGGCCGGTTTGCTTCACTGTGCGCCGGGCCACGTCGTAGCGCAGCAGCCATAGTCCCAGGCCGATCAGGCTGACGCCGATGAGAGTCTCGCTGATCGCGATCTGCGCGGTGTAGAGGGCCAGCCCCACGCCATAGAGCGCCAGGATACCAGCGAAGATCCAGCGGCTGAACGGCGGCGGGCGCATGATGCGCGACAGTTCGATGCGCTCACCGCCAATCGTCAGTACGAGAAACGCCACCCACCACTCGGCAATGCGGAAGATCGGCTGGCCGCTCCACCACTGCAGGTTGCCGATCAGCCAGCAGGCCGCGCCGAACGTCATCACCACGCTGTACAGCGCCACGTGCCGCCGCAGCATGACCAGGAAGATGAGTACCATACCGGCGCTGGCGGCCGTGATCAGGCCGAGGCTGAGCGCGCGCGGCAAGCCCAGCATCAGTCCAAGCGTTCCCAGCGCGGCCAGCGCCGGCACCGCGAAGGCTATCCGTCCGCGCGGCGAGGCCAGCGCCAGGGCCACCGCGCGTTCGAGCGAAATAAGCGTGCCGAGGAAGCCCGAAATCATCAACGAACCGTGTTCGGCAGCCTGGAACTGCGGCAGCACCCAGCCGATGCGAATCAGGCCCGCCCACACCGCCACCAGCAGCGCAGCGAATGCCGTCAGAATCAGAACCCTCGGAATATATGGGCTGTAACGCATCAAAAACCCTCCGAACAGGCAAGCCAAGCAACGCCTTTCCGCTGTAGCGCCGGAAAGCGCGGCCGCCCTGCACAATCCCTGCATTGCATGGATGACCAGTCTGCCGCAACAATAGTACCGTGCTGCCGGGAGAACGCCGACGATTGCGCTGAAAGGGATGAGGAAAGAAGCATGCCATTATCGAGCAAGGAAGCGCTTGACCGGCTGCTGGCGGGCAACGAACGCTACGCGGCCGAGCAGCAGGAGTACCCGAACCAGAGCATCACCGTGCGCCAAAACCTGGCCGGCGGGCAGAATCCGTTCGCGACCATCCTGAGCTGTTCCGATTCGCGCGTGCCATCGGAGATCATCTTCGACCAGGGCCTGGGCGACCTGTTCATTGTCCGTACTGCCGGCCACGTCGTGAATGGCCTAGTGCTGGCCAGCATCGAGTTCGCCGTGTATGCGCTGAACGTGCCGCTGATCGCTGTGCTCGGCCATCAGCACTGCGGCGCGGTGACGGCGGTGCTGAAGGATCAACCGCTGCCCGGTTACCTGCCGGAGCTGGTGGACTACCTGCGCCCGGCTATACAGACCGCTACGCCCGGCAGCCATGACGCAGCCGAGGAGGCCGTGCGCGCCAACTCGCGTTACACCGCCGCGCAGATCGCTTCCAGCAGCCGGGTGCTGTCGTCCGCGCTGGACGAAGGCCGCCTGCAAATCGTCTCCGCCTACTACCACCTGGAAACGGGCCGCGTGACGGTGCTGGACTGATCTCCACGCCCGGAAATCCCGGACGTGTTTGCAAAGTGATCGATCTGCTCATCTGCGGCCCTCACCCTTAGTCCCTCTCTGCGTGTGTATTGACCGGGCACATAGGTAACACAATGTTCGGAGACATGGGTAACACTTCGCCAGACAATAAGGGCATAGGAGCTGAAGAAGGAGGCGGCCTAGGCCCTGGGAAGAGCGCACACCCATGGCTGAACGAAAGCGGTTCATTGAGGACGTGGAACAGGGGGAGGAGAGTGTGGCTGCACTGTGCCGGCGGTACGGAGTGAGCCGGAAGACCGGATACAAGTGGCTGAAGCGTTACCGT
>JAEURB010000444.1 GCA_016788435.1 Anaerolineae bacterium
GTTCCTGTGCGAGTCCGCCGGGCTGCACGCCGGCCAGCCCCGTAATGGTGGCGTCAGCGGTGGTGTTCTCACGCACGGCCTGCAGCACTGCGCCGGGGAGCGCCGACGTCACCTTGACGACTGCTATCCCACACACACTGCCGTCGGGCGTGGCGGCGGAGCTGGTGAGCGTACCCACCTCGCGGCCGTCCAGCTTCAGGGCGGCGGGCGCTTCGATCGGCCGATCCAGCGTGACCTGCACGATGGTTTTCGCCAGTTTCCCACGGCTTTCCATGCGGGCGATGATCTCCTGCCCGGTGTAGCAGCCCTTGCGGAAGCTCACTTCGTCCCACAGCCCAACTTCCAGCGGAATGTAATCGGTGGATAGTTCGCGGCCTGTGCCGGGGATTCCAGCGCGAATGCGAAGCGCGTTGTAAACCAGCGACCCCGCCGGGAGCAAACCGAATGATTCTCCGGTTGCCAGCGCCGCCTCGAACACGGCTTCGGCGGTTTCGCCCGGCACAATCAGCGACCACTGACTCCCGCGCAGCGGCTTGACGCGAACCGCATAGACGGGTACATCCGCGATTTCGACGGCTGAACCCCCAAAACCATCCAAACCAGCCAGCGCCGGGGCAAGCGCCACCGCGATCGCAGCGGCCTGCGGGCCGGCCAGCACGAAATGGCGCGTGTTGGGCGCGAGATCGGCCACCTGTACCTGATCGGTGAAGAAGATATGGCGCTGCAAATAGGCACGCAGCGCTTCGCCGCGCCCCGGCCCGGCCAGCAGCAGGGCATCTTCGGCGCGGTTGACCAGCGTCACGCGGTCGAGGATGCGCCCGATCGGATTAGTGAAGATTGTTGGCGCCGCTTCATCCACTGCCAGCGCCAGCATGTCATTGGTGGACATGCGCTGCACCAGCGCCAGCCGGTCTGGGCCGCGCAGGGAGAGGCGGCCTTCGTGCGACCGATCCATCAGGATGGCGGCGTTCAGCGCAGCGGTGAACTCGGCCGCCTGATCGCCGTAGTGCAGGGGAATGCCGTCCCCGGCCAGCACTGCGCCGCGCTGGCGGAGGGAATCAGTCAACGTCATAGCCGTCAGAGGGGCGCAGCGCGTAGGCCCACTCCCAGCCTGGAGGGGTGACGCGGGTATGCGGCACATTGTAGGTGTAGCGGTAGAGCACCTGCTCCAGGTCGCCGTCCCGCGTGACACCCAGCCGGTCGGGCGCGATGAACTCGTTCGACTCGTAGCGCGTGTACGTCCAGCGTCCCTCAGGCAGCCCGTCTTCCAGCAGCGGGGTAACGGCCCGTTCGGCGGCGCGGTGCGGCCATTCGGGCGGCGCGAACGGGACGGCCGGCAGTACGGCAGGATGGGCCACCGGCCGCAGCGTATAACGGCCGCAGCGCACATCCAGCAGCGCGCCAAGCGCGGCGCGTGGCACTGAAGCGCGCGCAACATCGGCCCGGCGGTCTTCGCGCTCGGCCGCGACGATGACCTGAAACAGTTCCGGTGAGTTGTTGTCGTCTCCGTTCGGGATGACGTACTCGCACTGGTTGGCGTACAGCAGTTCTTCGGGGGTACGCAGCATACGGCGCGCGATTTCGGGGTATGAAGTGCGGCGCTGCAGCAGCCGTTCTATCAGCTTGCTGACGCTCGGCGGCGACACGAAGACGCGCACCACCTGCGAACCGTAGAGCGCATGGGCGATATCCGCACCCTTGTATTCCACGTCGGCCACTTCCAGCAGGCGCTGGTCGAACACGCGCTCGACGGACCGGCGCGGGATGCCATACAGATTGCCATGCACCGGCTGATACTCGATCAGCTCATTGTTGTGAATCATGCTGGCGAATTCTTCGTGGCTCACGAACTCGTGTTCGCGGCCCTGAGCTTCGCCGTCGCGCATCGGGCGCGTCGTGGCGGTCGGCAGTTGGCGCAAGCCCGGCAAGTGCGGAAGCACTGCCTGCATCACGTAGTTCTTGCCAGAGCCGGCGGGCCCAACCAGAACGAAGAACACGCCCCGTTGTGTCGTCGTTGCTTCCACAAAACCCTCGTCATTGTGCGGGCAGATGATGGGTGAACAAGGACAGCCATTGGGTGGCAGTCCCGCTGCTTGATGGGCCCTAGTGTAGCAAAGCTGGATGAACGGCGGGATAGGAAGTTATGGCCCAGGTGAGGTTTGCGAAAGCGGCCCTCTCGCAGGTCTCATCAGCCGAGTGGTATGCTTGGGTGAACTTTACCGGGCCTCAAAAAGGATTTGGACACATGGCCGCTACGATTATTGACGGGCAGGCAGTCGCTGACCGTATGCGAGCAGCTATCAAGGACGAAGCGGGGGCGTTTGCGGCGCAGCATGGTTACCCGCCGGGGCTGGGTGTCGTGCTGGTGGGCGATGACCCGGCCTCGGCGCAGTACGTGCGTATGAAGCGGCGCGCCTGCGAAGCGGCGGGCATGGCGTCGTTTGCCAGCATCCTGCCGGCCAGCGGTACGCAGGAAGAAGTGGACAACGCCGTGCGCGTTCTGAACGATGACCCGCACGTGCATGGCATTCTGGTGCAGCTTCCGCTGCCGCCGCAGATAGATGAGGAGCGGATTCTCCGCCTCGTCAGCCTGAACAAGGACGTGGATGGCTTTCACCCGGAGAATATCGGGCTGCTGGCGATGAAGGGCCGTGACCCGCTGTTCACGCCGGCCACGCCGACCGGCTGTATGGTGCTGCTGCGCGAAGCGGGCGCGAACCTGGAAGGCGCGAACGCCGTTGTGCTCGGGCGCAGTAACATCGTCGGGATGCCTATCGCGCTGATGCTGATGAAGGCCAATGCAACCGTGACGATGTGCCACAGCCGAACGAGAGACCTGCCGGGCGTGGTGCGCGGGGCCGATGTGCTGATTGCAGCAATTGGCCGCCCGAACTTCGTCAAGGGCGACTGGCTGAAACCGGGCGTGACAGTGATTGATGTCGGCACGAACAAGGTGGACGACCCGTCCGACCCACGCGGCTACCGCTTTGTAGGCGACGTGGACTTCGAGGCGGCGCTGCCGGTGGCCGGGGCGATCACCAAAGTGCCCGGTGGTGTAGGGCCGATGACGATAACGATGCTGATGGCGAACACGCTGAAGGCGGCGCGGAGAATCGCGGGCTAGGGCTGCTTCTCAAGGGGGAATTGCATGGGCAAAACGCTGCTCATTGAGGATATCGGGCTGCTGGCGACGATGGACGACGCCGGGCGTGAAGTGCGCGGGGGCGCGCTGTTCATCGAGGATGGCGTGATCGTGGCGGCGGGGACGGTGGGGGACATGCCAGAGCGTCCGGCCGATGAGACGATCCGCCTGCCGGACCACGTCGTCATCCCCGGCCTCGTCAATACACACCATCACATGTACCAGTCGCTTACCCGCTGCATCGCGCAGGATCGCGAACTATTCGCCTGGCTGCGCGCGCTCTACCCGATCTGGGCGCGGCTGCGGCCTGCCGATATCACCGTTTCGGCTAAACTGGCGATGGGCGAGCTGATGCTGTCGGGATGCACGACCAGCAGCGACCACCTCTACATCTTCCCGAATGGCTGCCGGCTGGATGATGAAATTGAGGCGGCGCAGGAGATCGGCATCCGCTTTCATGCCGCGCGCGGCTCGATGAGCGTGGGCGAGAAGAATGGCGGCCTGCCGCCTGACAGCGTGGTCGAGGCCGAGGAACAGATTCTGCACGACACACAGCGGCTGATCGAGGCCTACCACGACCCCGGCCGCTTCGCCATGTTGCGCGTCGTCGTGGCGCCCTGTTCGCCGTTCAGCGTCAGCCAGAACCTGATGCGCGAATCAGCGGCGCTGGCGCGGTCGTATGGCGTTCGCCTGCACACCCATCTGGCCGAAAACTCGAACGACGTCGCCTACAGCCTCGAAAAGTTCGGCGTGCTGCCCGGTGACTATGCCCGTGAGGTCAATTGGGTGGGCGATGACGTATGGCATGCCCACTGCGTGTGCCTGAACGAACGCGAGATCGGGGTCTTCGCCCGCACAGGAACGGGCATCTGCCACTGTCCGTCATCGAACATGCGGCTGGCGTCGGGCATTGCCCCGGTGCGGAAGATGCTCGACAGCGGCGTGAAGGTCGGGCTGGGCGTGGACGGCTCGGCCTCGAACGACAGCGGCCATCTGCTTGACGAGGCCCGCCATGCCATGCTGCTGCAGCGCGTCAATGGTAACCCGGCCGGCCTGTCTGCCCGCGAGGCGCTGCACATGGCAACGCGCGGCGGCGCGGCGGTGCTTGGCCGCGATGATATCGGCCAGCTTGCGCCGGGCATGGCCGCCGACTGCGCCGCCTACCGCCTCGATACGTTGGGTTTTGCCGGCGCGCAGCACGACCCGCTGGCGGCGCTGGTGTTCTGCCGCCCGCAGAACGCCGATTGGGTGATGGTGCAGGGGCGGACAGTCGTCAAAGACGGTCACTTGACGACGGTGGATACCCCTGCGCTGATCGCCAAGCACAACCGCCGTTCGACGGCGTTGATACGCGGGGACTAGACGAAGGGATCTACCGCAGAGCCGCTGAGAAGGGGAAGAGAACGCAGAGTGCTCTTGTTGTTCTCTCGCTTTTCTCGGCGTCTCCGCGACGAGTCATTTCATTGAAAGGTGAAGCACGATGGCCCCGCTGGTTGCCCAAATGCGCATTGCATTGACCGTCCAGGAGTACGAGGCCGCCGTCGCGTTCTATCGTGATGGCCTGGGCCTCAGTGAGGAAGCAATCTGGACGAGCCACGGGCGGGCAGTGATGCTCGGCGCGGGCCACGCCACGCTGGAACTCTTCGACGAACGGCAGGCCACCTCGGTAGATGAAATTGAGGCCGGGAAGCGCGTCAGTGGCCCGGTGCGTTTGGCGTTTGAGGTCAGCGATCTCGATGAGGCGCTGAGGCGGGCGCTGGCGCACGGCGCGATCCTCGTCCACGAGCCGGTCGTTACGCCGTGGGGCGACCGCAACGTTCGCCTTCAGTCCCCGAACGGGATGCAAATCACGCTGTTTCAGGCCAGCGAACCGGCCGGATGATGAACTCGCCGCCGCTGCGCCTGGGGGTGTGGTGCGCGGTGCTGCGCGATGGCGATCTGCTGCTGTCGAAGCGCAGTGACCTGAACGTCTGGGCGCTGCCGGGCGGGCGGTTGGACGCTGGCGAATCCCTGCTCGATGCGGCCGCCCGCGAGGTGGAGGAGGAGACCGGCGTCCATACTGCCAGCCTGCGCCCGGTTGGGTTGTACTATCTCGCGGGCTGGCGGCGCCTGAACATCCTGTTTGCGGGCGAGGCGGCGGGGGGTGAACTGCGCGGCCGTACCGCCGAAACCCGCGACAACCGCTTCTTTCCGCTGTCGGCGCTGCCGAAAATGCCGCTGGCCGCCCCTGTGCAGGACGTCGCGGCCGGGCGGGCCGGCCAGGCGCAGATGATCGCCACACCCCGTCTGCGCCGCTGGACGCTGCGCGCACGCTTCGGCCTGCGCTACGCCGCCAATGCGCTGCGCGGGCAGCCCGAACCCGCATTTCCCGCCTTTCACATTTCGGCTGTGGCGGTGATCATCAGCGCGGATGGTTCACGGTTGCTCACAGTTCCCGGCCCGCAGTCGGCCGCCGGCCAGCTGCGCGCCCTGCCGCGCCTGAAGTTGGATGGGACAGGCGCACCGTGGGTGGAGCTTGTCCACCACCTCGGAACGTTGTTCGGCGTACCCACACGACTGCGCTGGATCGGACTGTGGCAGGATAGCGCGGGCGGGTCGGTCGAGCTGGTGTTCGCTGGGCGCTCTGCCGCTCAGAGCCGTGCTGAGTGGACGGCGGTGCGAACGGCGGCGCTGGACGGGCAGGATACAAATTATCTGGCGCGTTCTGCCGCATTGGCGCCCTGGTTCATCGAGGCCGGTTCCGAGGCCAGCCACACTCAGCCCGTAACAGCCCTGCGCTGACTACTCGCACGGCGGACAGATGCGCGCCGGGCCGATGGCGGCTATCATCGTAGTGCTTTTGCGCCGCTGCCCGCAGGAGGATTACCGCTGATGATTCTGGCCGACCGGATCGCCGCCGCACGCGGTAATACTCTGCCCGATCTTGTCCTCAAAAACGCCACGCTCGTCAACGTCCTGACCGGTGAGATCTATCCTGCCGATATCGTCGTGCACGGTGGCTACATCGTGGCGCTTGGCCCTGGCTACGAGGGCCGGCAGACCGTTGATCTCGGCGGCCGCTATGTGTGCCCCGGCTTCCTCGACGCTCACGCCCATATTGAAAGCAGCCTGTGTACGCCGCCGGAATTTGCGCGGATGCTGGCCGCCTGCGGCGTGACCAGCGTCATCACCGATCCGCACGAGATCGCCAACGTCTACGGCGTGGACGGCATCCGCTATATGCTCGAAAGGGCCAAAGGCGCACCGATCAACGTCTTCGTCATGGCGTCGAGCTGCGTGCCGGCCACGCGGATGGAGACCAACGGCGCGGCGGTCGAAGCGCCCGATCTCGCGCCACTGCTCGATAGTCCGTGGGTGTTGGGCCTGGCCGAGATGATGAATTACCCCGGCGTTATCTACGGCGACGAGGGCATTCTTGACAAGCTGGAAGCCTTTAGCGGGCGCGTGATGGACGGCCATATCCCGGCCGTGAGCGGGCGCGAGCTTCAGGCCTACGTGGCGGCCGGCATCATGAGCGACCATGAATGCACGACGCCCGAAGAGGCGCTCGAAAAGCTGCGCCTGGGCATGACGCTCTTCATCCGTGAAGGCACGACCACGCGCAATCTGCTGCCGCTGCTGCCGGTCATCAACGACGACACCTGGCCGCGCATCTGTTTCTGCACCGACGACCGCCAGCCGGCCAGCCTGATGGATGAAGGCTCGATTGACTTCATGGTGCGGCAGGCCATCGCGCACGGTGTAGACCCGATGACGGCCATTCGCATCGCCACCATCAACACCGCCAATTACTTCCGCCTGTACGACCGGGGCGCGGTCGCGCTGGGCCGCCGCGCCGATCTGGTCGTCTTCTCGTCGCTGCACGATCTGCGCCCGGAACGGGTGTATCGGGACGGCGTGCTGATCGCGGAGGGTGGCGTTTGTATTGCCCCGTCTGCGCCGCCGCCCACGGCCGCTGACCGGCCTTCGATGAACGTCAAGCCAGGGGCGCTCGACTTCCGCATCCCGGCGCAGGGCGCAACGATTCGGGTGATCGGCGCGATTGGCGACCAGGTGGTAACGGCCAACCGCACCGAAGTGGCGACGGTTGTGAATGGCGAGGCCGTGGCCGATGTTTCGCGCGATCTGCTCAAGATCGCCACCATCGAACGCCACCACGCCACCGGCCAGATTGGGCTGGGCTTTATCTCCGGCTTCGGGCTGAAGCGCGGCGCGATTGCTGGGTCGGTGGGCCACGACCACCATAACCTGATTGTGATCGGGGCAGACGATGCCAGTATGCAGCACGCCGCGCAGGCCGTCATCGAGATGGGCGGCGGTCTGGCGGTAGTAGATGGCGGCAGCCTGCTGGGTACGCTCCCGCTGCCGGTGGCCGGCCTGATGACCGACGCGCCAATGGCCGAGGTGCGCCGCGCCTACGACGCGCTGATCACTGAAGCGCATGGGCTGGGCAGCACGATGCCCGATCCGTTCATGACGATGAGCTTCATGGGCCTGGAGGTCATCCCCAGCCTGAAACTGACCGACCTCGGCCTGGTGGATGTCGAGGCCTTCCAGTTAGTGGATCTGTTTGTGGTGGAGGGGGTGCAATGAGCGAACACGACCGGTTCATCCGCGAGGCGATTGCGGCTTCAGAGGCGGCGGTTGAGCACGGCAACCACCCATTCGGGGCAGTGCTGGTGAAGGATGGCGTCGTGCTGCTGCGCGCCGAGAACAACATCTTCACCGGCAGAGACCCGACCGGCCATGCTGAGACCAATCTGGTACGGCTGGCAGGCGCGGCCTATGATGAGGCGTTTCTGGCCGATTGCATTTTATACACCAGTACTGAGCCATGTCCGATGTGCTCGGCGGCCATTTTCTGGACGGGCATTCGCACGGTCGTTTTTGCCTGCTCGGCCGCGCAGCTGGATACCATCGGCGATGTCGGTTTCGACCTGACCAGCCGCGAAGTTTTCGCCCGCGCACGCCAGCCGGTAACGATCATCGGGCCGGTGCTGGAGGCTGAGGCGATGGCCGTGCATGAGCGCTACTGGACTGCCCCGTAACTTCTGACTCCTCCCCATTGCACAAGAGGAGGTGCAAATGCGGTCGCAGGGCGGCAGACAATTTGTAGAGGCAAGGCAGGCCTTGCCTCTACCTAATGGGAGATTCTGTCTAGTAACTCGCAACCCGTAACGCGCTATTCGTACCTTTCTCGTGTGAGGACATATGGATTCCAGCATCATCACCAACCAAATCAAGGCCCGCGTCGAAGCCCAGCGCGCTGACATCATCCAGTTCATGCGCGACTTGTGCGCCATCCCGAGCATGGACAGCCAGATACGCGCGGTGGGCGAACGCGCCGAAGCCGAAATGAAGAAGCTCGGCTTTGAGGAAACGTGGTTCGACCAAATGGGCAATATCGTCGGCCGCATCGGCAATGGGCCATTCAAGCTGCTCTATGACAGCCACATCGACACCGTCGGCATCGGCGATCCGGCGTCATGGGGCTGGGACCCGTTCGAGGGCAAGGTCGAAGACGGCGTGCTGTTTGCACGCGGGGCCTGCGACGAGAAGGGCAGCACGCCGGGCATGATCTACGGCCTGGCGATTGCCCGTGACCTGGGCCTGCTCGACGGCGTCACCGCCTACTACTTTGGCAACATGGAAGAGTGGTGCGACGGAATCGCCCCTAACGCGTTGGTCGAGGCCGAGGGGCTGCGCCCCGATTTCGTCGTCATCGGTGAGCCGACCAAGATGCAGGTCTATCGTGGGCACAAGGGCCGCGTCGAGATGCAGGTCGTAGCCAAGGGCAAGAGCGCCCACGCCGCTTCGAATTTCCTCGGCGACAATGCCATCTACAAGCTGCTGCCCATCATTGACGCCATCAGCAAGCTGGAGCCGGAACTGGGTGATGATCCATTCCTGGGCCATGGCCGCATCACCGTCAGCGATATGCACGTCAAGACGCCGAGCATCAACGCCGTGCCAGACGAGGCGCTGATTTACATTGACCGCCGCATCACCTTCGGCGAGGAGCCGGAAGCCGTACTTGAGCAAATCCAGCGGCTAATTGGCGACCGCACGGATATCGAGGCCTCGATCCTTTACTATGACGACCCTAGCTACACGGGCTTCGTCTTCGGCGTGGACAAGATTTACCCGGCGTGGGCGCTTCCGGAGAGCGACCCGTTCGTGCAGGCCGGCGTGCAGGCCGGGGCGCAGTTGTGGGGCGCGCCGCTGCCAACCGGCAAGTGGGATTTCAGCACCAACGGCACGTACTGGACGGGCAAAGCCGGCATCCCCAGCATCGGCTTTGGGCCAGGCAACGAAATCCACGCGCATACGGTGATCGATCAGGTGCCGCTGAACGACGTAGTGCGCGCCACCGAGTGGTACGCGCTGCTGCCGGCCCTGCTGCCGAAGGAAGGATAGATCGCCCATGCAGATGCAGATTGGCCGTTTTGCCATAGACCCTGAACTGCGCGAGGCGTTTCTTGAATTTGCCCGCGATCTGGTCGAGCGCGAGTTGGCGTCGCCCGGATGCCTGCGCTTCGAACTCTACGAGGATGTAAGCCAGCCGAACCACTTCATGATGTTCGAGGAGTGGGAGAGCACCGCCGCGCTTGAATCGCATCTCGAAGACCCACGCTTGGTGGCAGATGAAGAGACGCTGCTGCGCTTCGTGCTCGGCGAGCCGACGTGGGACGAGTTTGAGTTCTGAGAGGAAGTTGAAGGTTGAAAGGTTGGCGAGGTGCCGTACTTTTGATTTTCATGGCCGATCACGCCCGGCGTACATTTGGCGTGAGAGTGATTGCACTGGACTGACAGGGGAGCGAAATCAACATGCAAACTGATCTGCGCGGGCGTGACTCGATTGCGCCGGAACTGGAATGGAGCCGCGAGGAGATTGACACGCTGCTTGATGTGGCGTGGGATTTGAAGCGAAAGCGTGCCACTGGCGAATCACACGCTCTGCTGCGCGACAAGGTGCTGGCGATGCTGTTCTTCTTCACCAGCACGCGCACCCGCGCCAGCTTCGAGGCTGGTATCGCCCAGTTGGGCGGTCACGGCATGTTCATTGACAGCGAGACGACGCAGATCAGCCACGGCGATACAGCCAAGGAGATCGGCGAGATCATCGGTCGCTATTCAGACGGTATCGCCATCCGCCAATGCGACTGGAAATTCGGCAACCAGTACATCCGCGAAGTGGCCGAGGCCAGTCGTGTGCCGGTGCTGAACATGCAGGACGAGGTCTTCCACCCGTTCCAGGCGCTGGCCGACCTGATGACGATCATGGAGAAGTTCGGGCGTGATCTGCGCGGAAAGACGATCAACGTCAGCTACGCCTATGCCAGCAGCTACCAGAAGCCGCTGAGCGTGCCGCAAAGCCTGATCCTGCTCATGACGCGCTACGGCATGAACGTGCGCCTGACGCACCCGCCAGAATTCGCGCTGATGCCGGATATTGTCGAGCAGGCGGCCCTCAACGCGAAGCAGAGCCGCGGTTCGTTCGAGGTGCTGCACGACTTCGACGAGGGCTTCAAGGGTGCGGACATTCTGTATCCGAAGTCGTGGGGCTGCTGGATGACGACCGAGGACAAGAACGAGTCGTCGGTGATCGGCAAGCAGTACACCAACTGGATTACCGACGCCCGCCGCATGGCTCTGGCCAACGACGACGCGGTGTACATGCACTGCCTGCCCGCCGACCGCAACATCGAAGTGACCGACGAGGTGATTGACGGCCGCCAGAGCGTGGTCTATGACGAGGCCGAAAACCGCCTGCATGTCCAAAAAGCGACGATGGCGTTGACGATGAGATAGAGGGTCATTCCGCCAGAACAACACAGGCCGTCCGTTCCGCCCCTGATATGGGGTGGGGCGGGCGGCCTTCTGCATGTAGGCTACAATGGTGATTGTTGAACTCAGCGTGCCGGAGCGAACGACGTGAAGCTGACGGTGGACGAGAAAATCGAGCGTACGCGGCAGGCCATCATGCGCCTGCGCGAGCTGCTCGATATCATGAGCGCGCAGGTGGACGAGGGCGAAGCGCTGTACCACCAGTTGTTCGCTCAATGCTCGCCAGAAGAAGTGGCGACGCTCAAGGAAAAGGACTTGCAGCTTCAGGCAGCCTACCACTTGTTCGAGGATCCGTCGTCCATCGGCGATGCCGCGCTGCATATGGCGTTCACCGCGCGCAATCTCGAGCGCGACTTCCAGCAGATACACGACAATGTGATGGTGGAGTAGATGCGGAGGAAATTGCCGTGAAAGACGCTCAGATCGCCATCCCGATTCCCTACGACGCCATTCGCGCCTTCTGCGAGCGCAACCACATTCGCCGCCTGGCGCTGTTCGGCTCGGTGCTGCGCGAGGATTTTGGCCCGGATAGCGATGTGGATGTGCTGGTGGAGTTTGAACCATCCATGCCTGTCTCGCTGTTTGCGATGGGCAGGATGCAGGTCGAGCTTTCGCGGCTTTTGGGCCACGAAGTGGATCTCAAGACCGCCGGTTTCCTCAGTCGCTATTTTCGGGAAAGCGTGGTGCGCAATGCCTTTACCGTTTATCAGCGCTGAGGACCGCGTGCGTTTGCAGCATATGTATGAAGCAGGATTGGCCGCGATGAGCTTCGTGCAGGGCGTGTCTCGAAGTGATTTTGACTCAGATCAGATGCGGGCATTTGCTGTCGTACGGGCGCTGGAAATTATCGGCGAAGCGGCGAATCACCTGAGTGACGAACTCCAGGCGGCCGTGCCGCAGGTTGAGTGGTCTGCCATTATTTGGAATGCGGATCATTCTTGCCCACCTCTAATTCGACGTAGATCTCGATGTAGTGTGGGGAGCAGTCACCCAGGACGTACCCCGGCTTATTGGAGAACTGAAGCTGTTACTTGAGGTGGATGAGCCATGACCACTGTTCTTGAGCGCAACATTGCTCTTCCGCTGGACGCCATTCGCGCTTTCTGCGAACGGAACCACATTCGCAGGCTGGCCTTGTTTGGCTCCGTACTGCGCGAGGATTTCGGCCTGGAGAGCGACGTGGATGTGCTGGTGGAGTTTGAAGAGTCGGCACAAATCGGTTACTTCGATCTCGCACGGATACAACGTGAATTTGCCGAGATCGTCGGCCGACCGGTGGATATGGGTACATTCAAGATGATCAGTCCATTCGTGCGCGATCGAATCCTGACCAGTATGAGGGTTGTTTATGGCAAGTGACGATCAGCTTCGCCTGCAGCATATGATCGATTCCGCTGAAGAGGTTATCGCGTTTTCAAAGCAGCGTCGGCGCGAAGATCTTGACGCCGACATGCTGCTGGTGCGGGGATTGTCCATGTCGATAGGTATCCTGGGGGAAGCCGCCGCACATGTCTCAGATCATACGCGGCTACTGGTTCCTGAGATCCCGTGGCGTGACATTGTAGCAATGCGTAATTTCCTTATGCATGAGTACTTTCGGGTGGATATGGATTTGCTTTGGCTCACCGCGACTCAATCCGTGCCCGAAATTCTTCCCCTACTCATTAGGCTTGTAGATAGATCGACGTAGACAGTTCCTACATCATCCATCGGAGAAGAATATGGTCGGAAAACTGGCAGCAGTCGCGATTGGCGGTAACTCGCTGATTACCAACCCGAAGAACCCGGCAGTGAGCGGGCAGTGGGATGCCGTGCGCGAAACCTGCGAACATATCGCCGATATGCTGGCTGGTGGCTGGAACGTGATCGTCACGCACGGCAACGGCCCGCAGGTCGGGTTCATCTTGCGCCGCTCCGAACTGGCCGCCCATGAGGTGCATACCACGCCGCTCGATCTGATCGGGGCGGATACCCAGGGCGCGATTGGCTACATGCTGCAGCAGTCGCTGGATAATGCCCTGCGCCACCGTGGTATCAACCGCACCGTCCTTACCGTCGTTACGCAAACACGGGTCGAGGCCGATGACCCCGCCTTCAAGAATCCGGCCAAGCCTATCGGCGGCTTCATGACCGAAGAAGAGGCCCGCCGCTACGAGGCGGAGGGCTGGACGGTGGTCGAGGATGCCGGGCGCGGCTGGCGGCGCGTGGTGGCGTCACCCAAGCCCGTCGCCATTCAGGAGATCAATGCTATCCGCGCCCTGATCGTCAACGATTACGTCGTGATAGCGGTGGGCGGCGGCGGCATTCCGGTGGTACGCAACGAAAACGGCGATCTGCGCGGAACGTACGCGGTGATTGACAAGGATCGCGCCACCAGCCTGATCGCGCAGAACCTGCGCTGCGACTTACTCATCATCTCGACGGCGGTGGAGAAGGTGGCGATTAACTTCAACAAGCCGAACCAGCAGTTCCTTGACCAGATGACGCTGGCCGAGGCGCGGCAGTACATGGCGGAGGGCCACTTCGCGCCCGGCTCGATGCTGCCGAAAATCGAGGCGGCGGTCGAGTTCGTGCAGATGGGCGGCCCGCTGGCGATTATCACCGACCCGCCGAACCTGGCCCGCGCGCTGGCGGGAGACACGGGGACGCGGATAGTCCCGGGGTGAAAGAAAGGGTTCATCGCTGAGACGCTGAGAAGAGAAAGAGAACTCAGAATGATGGAGCCAGACGAGGCTCTCGATGCGTTGACGGGAGAAGTAATTGGCGCAGCCATTGCGGTACACAAGGAACTGGGGCCAGGATTTAGTGAGCAAATCTATGAGCGCGCGCTCTGCCTTGAACTCGCGGATCGTGAAATCACCTTTGTTGGACAAGCGCCAATTACCGTGAGGTATCACGGGAGACCGGTCGGCGAGGGACGCCTGGATCTGTTGGTGGAGAACTGCTTGGTTGTGGAGTTGAAAGCCGTTGAGGCCCTTCTGCCGGTTCATCATGCGCAGGTGACCGGCTATTTGCGGGCTGCCGGCTTGAAGTTGGGCTTGCTCATCAACTTCAACGTGCCTGCGCTCACGCACGGAGTTCGTCGAATTGTCCTCTCTGCGTCCTCTCGTTCTTCTCGGCGTCTCGGCGATGAGTCCTTCAATGGCTGATATTCTGCTGCTCAAATGTTCCAACTGCGGCCGGGAGTACGCATCGGGGAGTGTGACGTATACCTGCCCGGTGTGTGGCGAAGTCGGCACGCTCGATGTGCTGTACGACTACGCCGCGCTGCGAGCACAAGGTGACCGTGATGCGCTGGCGGCGGGGGAAGCCTCGATGTGGCGCTACCGGGCGCTGCTGCCGCTTGATGAATCATCGTCAGTACCGCCGCTGGCCGTCGGTATGACCCCGCTCTACGACGCGCCTCGCCTGGCGGCTAACCTGGGCGTGGCGCAGGCGTGGGTTAAAGATGATGGGCGCAACCCGACCGGTTCGCTGAAAGACCGGGCCAGCGCGCTGGTCGTGGCGCGGGCGATGGAACAGGGCGTGGACACGGTCAGCGCCGCCAGTACCGGCAACGCGGCGGCGGCGCTGGCGGGCGTGTGCGCCTCGGTGGGCCGGTCGCCGATCATCTTCGTGCCGGCCAGCGCGCCCGAGGCGAAAATTGCCCAGTTGCTGGTTTATGGCGCGATCGTGCTGCTGGTCGAAGGAACCTACGATCAGGCGTTCGATCTGTGCATGGAGCTATCTATCGAGCAGGGCTGGTACTGCCGCAACACCGGCGTTAACCCGTTCACGGCAGAGGGCAAGAAGACGGTCGCGTTCGAGATGGCCGGGCAGTTGGGCTGGGATGTACCCGATGTAGTGGTCGTGACAGTGGGCGATGGCAATATTCTGGCGGGCGTGCATAAGGGCTTTGCCGACCTGTACAAACTGGGTTGGATAACGCGGATTCCGCGCCTGATTGGTGTACAAGCAGAAGGGAGTTCGCCGCTGGTGCGCGCATGGCAGAATGGGCAGGCTGCAGCGGAAATGCAACCGGTGGATGCGCAGACGGTGGCGGACAGCATTTCGGCCGGGCTGCCGCGTGACCGGAGCAAGGCGCTGCGGGCGGTGCGCGAGACGGACGGCGCGTTCGTGGCCGTGCCGGATGACGCCATCATCGCCAGTATCCCGGCGCTGGCCCGGCTCACTGGCGTGTTCGCTGAACCGGCCGCTGCCGCCGCTTACGCGGGATGCCGCCAGGCCCTCGAAATGGGGTATATTCAGCCAGACGAGCGCGTGCTGCTGCTGGTGACTGGCAGCGGTCTGAAGGATGTACGCCGCGCCCAGCAATCGGTGAGTGGAGGCATTCGCGTGGCACCCAATGCCGATGCCGCGCGCCGGGCACTTGGGATCGGTTGAAAGTTGGCGGTTGAAAGTTGAAAGTCACCTTTCGATTTTCTGCGCGCTGCGACAGCCGCACCTCTCTACTTTCAACCTTGAACTTTCAACTCGCTATTGAGGAAACATGGCGGATCACCCCAGCTATTCCATCGTTGCGCCGATCTATAACGAGGAAGGGAATATTGACCTCCTCTATGAGCGCATTGCGCAGGTTATGGATCAGACCGGCGAGGCGTGGGAGCTAATCCTCGTTAACGACGGCAGCCGCGATCAGTCGCCAGCGATGATGGACGTCCTGGCGGCGAAGGATGAACGCGTGCGCGTGATCCACTTCGCGCGCAACTTCGGCCACCAAACGGCGGTCACGGCGGGCATTGATTTCTCGTCGGGCGACGCGACCGTGCTGATCGACGCCGACTTGCAGGATCCGCCTGAGTTGATTCTGGAGATGATCGAGCGCTGGAAGGCCGGCTATCAGGTCGTCTATGCCATCCGTGAGCAGCGCAAGGGAGAAAGCTGGTTCAAGCTGTTCACCGCCAAGTTGTTCTATCGCATGATTTATCGGATTACCGACATTGATATTCCGGTCGATACCGGCGACTTCCGGCTGATGGATCGCCAGGTGGTGGAAGTGATGCAGCAGATGCGCGAGCACAACCGCTTCATTCGCGGGATGACGAGCTGGGTTGGTTTCAAGCAAACGGGCGTGCTGTACGTGCGCGAAGCGCGGCACAGTGGCGAGACAAAATACCCGTTCCGCAAGATGGTGCGTTTCGCCATGGATGCGGTGACGAGCTTCTCGTATTTCCCGCTGCAGATCATGCTCACCGTGTCACTGGTGCTTGGCATGATTGCGCTGCTGGCGATCCCGATTGTCGCTGTCCTGCGCCTGGCCTTCGGCACCGATTTCTTCGGCGGGCAGGCCACGACGATCATCCTTGTGCTGCTGCTGAGCGCCTTCCAGATGTTTTTCATGTTCTTCCTCGGCCAGTATGTGGCCAGGATTTACGACGAAACGCGCGACCGCCCGTTGTATGTCGTGGCGCAAACGCGCGGCTTCATGCCCGGACAGCGGCGGCCCGCCCCGACTCATCAACGAGATGACCTGATGGCGCAGGTGCCTCGCCCGGTGGAGAACGCGCAAGATGCCGGCTGACGAAGGCGGCGTGCCCGACCCGCGCAATCTCGTGCAGCATTATCAGGCGCTGGTGGCCCGCTATGAAGCGCTGGACGAGGAAATTGACGCCCTGCTGATGATGCATGGCGGCCACACCGAGGATATGCCCTATATTGACCTGGCACACTACCGCAAGCTGGCCCGCGAACGCGACGAACTCGAAAGCGAGATGCGCGCCGTCGAGCAACAGTTGAACCTGAACGATGAAGCTTCCACAGGAGAAGAGTCTTGATTACTGGACCGCTGTTTGAGGAGATGCTGCACCCCGGAAAGATCGACCCGGTCATTCGCGCCCGCGCTCTGAAAGCGAAAACCGAAAACCCGCTTGACCCGATTAATCTTTTCAATATCACCTGGCGTGACTCGGAAAACCGCGTCAACCATATCGTCCTGCCGAAAGAGCTGACTGGCGTAGACGCCAACATCGTCGTCCTGTTCGGCAAGGATTACCCGTCGGGCAGCCATAAGGTGGGTGCGGCGTACTCCGTCCTGCTGGAAAAGGTGCTGTTTGGCGAGGTGGACCCGGCCGTGCATACGTTGGTCTGGCCCTCGACCGGCAATTACGGCATCGGCGGGGCGTGGGTGGGCGGCCGCATGGGCTGCAAGAGCATCGTCGTGCTGCCCGAAGGCATGAGCCGCGAGCGCTTCGAGAAGATCGAGAGCTACGGCGCCTCCATCATCGGCACGCCCGGCACGGAGAGCAACGTCAAGGAGATCTACGACGAAACGCACCGGCTGGCCAAAGACCCGAACATCCGCATCCTCAACCAGTTCGAGCAGATGGGCAATTACCGCTATCACTACCACGTGACCGGTAACACCATCGTCGAACTGCTGGCCGAGCTACAGGAGCAGGGTATCGGCAACGGCAAGGCGGCGGCCTTCGTGTGGGCGATGGGCAGCGGCGGCACCAACGCGGCGGCCGACCGGCTCAAGCAGGTTTACCCCGGCTGCAAGCACGTGGCGCTCGAACCGATTCAGTGCCCGACGCTCTACAACAACGGCTACGGCGCGCACGAGATACAGGGCATCGGCGACAAGCACGTGACGTGGATTCACAACGTGGGCAATACCGACGCGCTGATGTGCATTGACGATATGAGCTGCCTGCGCGGGCTGCAACTGCTGAGCGAGCCGGTGGGCCGCGAGACGCTGGTCAAACGCTACGGCGCGGATGAAGCATTGGTCGAGCGCATGGCCCCCATCTTCGGCATCAGCGGGGTGTGCCATATCCTCGGCAGCATCAAGACAGCCAGGCACTTTGGGTTGGGCAAAGACGATGTGATTGTGACGGCGGCCACCGATGGCTTCGACCGCTATCCATCGGAGATGGACAAGCTGCGCGTGCGTGAAGGCGCACTGGATGAAGCGCGGGCAGTGGGCCACATCGAGGGCATCTTCCACGCCCAGAAGACCGACTGGGTGCAGGACGGCACGCGCCTCAACCACGAGCGGTGGCACAACCTGAAGTACTACACCTGGGTCGAACAGCAGGGCAAGACGGTGCAGGAACTGGACGCCCAGCGCGATCCCGCCTGGTGGGAAGCGCATCAACGCCGCGTGGCTGAGATTGACGCCAGGCTGGTGGAATGGCGGCGCAGCGTGGGCTACCCGCATAACACCTAGCGTCATGTATCCGGAAGACCGCGTCCTGGTGGGCGTCATCCGGCGGCAGCGCGATTTGCGGCTGGCGCGGGAGGAAGGCTGGTATCGCATTCCGGTGGCGAATTGGCCGCGCGATGTGGACTGTGAAATCATCGCGTTCTTCCTCAGCCGCGCCTTCGGGTCGCTGAACGGCGGCATTCGCTGCTACGCCGAAATGCGCGGGCTGGAGTTGACCTGCCGGCGCGATCTGCTGCCCGCCGAGCCAAATCACCGGCGGGCCGATGAGGTCTACTACCGCGTGGCGCTCGGCCCACTGGTTGAGAAGCAGCCGCCGGTGCTTAACTCTGGCCGCCGCCGCTTCGCCTTTATCACCAGCACGTGGGAGCGTTTCGAGACGGCGCGCGATATTCGGGACTTGTATGCGGCGAGATGAAAGGGATTTATCGCCGAGACGCCGAGGTGAAAGGACGAGACGCGGAGGAACGAGTGCTGATCCATCCTCCATACCCCTCGCTTCGTTTCTCTGCGCCTCCGCGATGAGTCTTTCCACTTGTTTCTGAAGGAGTAAGCCCCAATGCTCATCACAAATGGCATTCTGGTGACGCACGACAGAGAGCAGCGGATATTGAGCGGACAGGCGCTGCGCGTGCATGGCGGGCGCATCAGTCATATCGGGCGTCAGTCCGAGTTAATCGGCCGCTTTCCTGATGAGGAACAACTCGATGCGCGCGGCCAACTGGTGATGCCCGGCGCGATCTGCGCGCACACGCATTTCTACGGGGCGTATGCGCGAGGCATGGCGATTCCCGGCCCCGCGCCAAAGGACTTCCCCGAAATCCTTGCCCGGCTGTGGTGGCCGCTCGATAAGGCGCTCGATGCCGATGCCGTGCGCCTGAGCGCGCTGGTGTGCCTGGTGGACGCTGTGAAGCACGGTACGACGGCCCTGATTGACCATCACGCCAGCCCGAACGCGATTGAAGGTAGCCTGGACTGGATCGCGGATGCGGTGGACGCGGCTGGCCTGCGCGCCGTGCTGTGCTACGAAGTGACTGACCGTGACGGGCAGGCCAAAGCCGAGGCTGGTATCGCTGAGAACGTGCGTTTTCTGGCGGCGCAGCGGCCCCGCGTGCGCGGCACGTTCGGCCTGCATGCCAGCCTGACGCTGAGTGATGCCCCGCTGCGCGCCTGCGCTGATGCCCACCCCGGCGGCGGATTTCATATTCACGTCGCTGAGCATGAGGCGGACGAGGCAGACAGCCTGGCGAAAAGCGGGTTGCGCGTGGTGCCCCGTTTGCATGAGTACGGCATTCTCGGGCCGAAGACGATCACGGCGCATTGCGTTCATGCCGATGAAGCCGAACTCGCGCTGCTTGAACAGACGGGGACGTGGATTTCGCACCAGCCGCGCTCGAACATGAACAACGCCGTCGGCGCGATGGCCTTCGATGCGCTGATGGCGCGTGGCATGAAAGTCGCCATTGGGAACGATGGCTTCAGTAACGCCATG